>JANMQQ010000307.1:0-13148 GCA_031370545.1 Gammaproteobacteria bacterium | reverse complement strand
GAATCCCCAGCGGTCTTTTGTCACCGTTGGGTTTGGGTATCCAGACGCGACGCACCGCCTCCGGTTGGCAGATATTTGCTCCTGCAATATCTGCATTTCCGCCATGGCGGTCACGTGCAACGCGTCGGTTTGGGCCAAGAGCGCTACATCCGCCGCCGTGAAGGTGCGGGCAAAACCTGCCTCGGGCGCGGTATAGCGTTTGGCAAGGACCTCGCCCCGCAACGCGCGGTGCACCAAACGTGTCAGGTGTTGTCGTGAGTAGCCGACGGTGCGTTCAAGATAGCGCAACACCACCCCTTTACCCGCCCGCGCGAGGCGGCGGTAGCGCAGGCGCTTTACCACGGAACCAATGAATGCGTAGCGCTTGGCGTCCTCACTGCGGGGCTCAAATTGCACCTCCTGCGTGCCGTTCAAAAAGGCGCGTAACTGCGCCACCGTGTTCAATTGCTGTTCGTTCATGTCGATCACCATGGAGTGAATGATCGACCCAAACATCCGTTCTCAGACTCATACCTCGTTGGAAATACGCGCCCGGTTCAGACTCATATCATGTTGGAAGAGACTTGGGTTTGACGGGCACCGCGCACACCCTTAGAATCCACGCCTCCAAACGGGGCGATTAGCTCAGCGGGAGAGCACTGCCTTCACACGGCAGGGGTCGCAGGTTCAATCCCTGCATCGCCCACCAAATCTTTCAACCCGCGTCCGGACTCGCGCCTCGCCATGGGGCTGATATTGCGGGCCGGACCGTCTGGTCACTCGATGAATAAGCGCGTCCTGTTGATTGCCTTCCACTACCCGCCGATGTCGCGCAGCAGTGGGGTGCATCGCACGCGTAAATTTGCGCAATATCTTTCGGAGTTTGGATGGGATCCGTTGGTCCTCACCATCCAACCCTCGGCATATGAAGTAAGCAGTGATCGCTCATTTGTCGATTCGTCCGGTATCGTGGTCAAGCGCGCGTTTGGATTGGATACGGCAAAGCATTTGTCCATCGGGGGTCGGTATTTCAATTTCATGGCGATGCCCGACCGCTGGATTAGTTGGTGGCTGGGCGCGGTGCCTGCGGGCATGGCCATGATTCGGCGCCATCGACCGCAAATTATCTTTTCTACCTATCCCCTCGCTACCGCACATCTCATCGGATTGTCACTACACAAACTCAGCGGACTGCCCTGGGTAGCGGATTTCCGCGATCCCATGACCGATGACGGTTACCCGACCGATCCCAAACGAAAGCGGGTGTACCAATGGATTGAACAAAAAACCGTGCGTCGATGCGCGCATGCGATTTTCACCACGCCTGACACACGCCTCATGTACTCGCAACGTTATCCTGATATTCCTGCTAACCGCTGGAGCATCATCGCCAACGGTTACGACGAAGAAAGTTTCGCGGAAATAGAGCAGAAAAACCCGCTGCGCAAAGCCGATGGAATTCCGCGCGTGCTGATTCATAGCGGGCTGCTGTATCGTTCCGAACGCGACCCGGAACCGTTTTTTGCTGCGCTGGCTGAACTGCGCGAAGCTCAACACATCTCAGCGCAAAATCTGAAAATAATATTGCGCGCATCGGGTGAGGAAAAGCACTACCAGCAGCGGCTATCCGACTTGGGCATCGCGGATATGGTTGAGCTTGCCGGGTCGATTCCGTATCGCGAGGCGCTGCAGGAAATGCTCACGAGCGATGGCCTGTTATTGTTTCAAGCGGCCAATTGCAATCACCAAATCCCCGGCAAGGTGTATGAGTATCTGCGCGCGCGCCGTCCGGTCTTTGCATTGACCGATCATGCGGGTAACACCGCCAGCTTATTGCGCGAGTCAGGTATTGACACCATCGCGGATATTGCGAGCAAGAACGACATCAAGCTCGGTTTGATGAAATTTCTGGGACTGCTAATGCGGGGTGAATCCCCAATTGCGAGTGAGGCGGCGATTGCGGCGCACTCGCGCTACGCGCGCACCGGGGAGTTGGTCAAAATTTTGAATCAGGTTGCTGAACAGCACGCTACGACTTAACCGGCCCGGCCAACCCATCGGCGATGATGGCGACGATACGCGCCGCCGACTTCCCGTCCCACAATTCCGGCATACGCCCGGCCTTGCCACCGGAGCGCAGAATGTCATCCACGGCGGTGCGGATGCGCTGTGGATCGGTCCCGACGATGGTATTAGTGCCCTGCTCAACGGTAATCGGACGTTCGGTGTTCTCACGCAGCGTGATGCACGGGACTCCCAACGACGTGGTTTCTTCCTGAATGCCGCCGGAATCGGTCAGCACAATTTTCGCTTTCGCCATCAAGCCCAGCATCTCCAAATAACTCAGGGGCGGAATCAATATGAAGCGGTCGGTTTGGACGAGCGGTAATAGTTGCGCGCTTTCGATTCTGGCTTTGGTGCGCGGGTGAACCGGAAACACAATCGGCAAATTCACACTGACCTTCGCAAGACATTCCAATAATCTGCGCAAGATATCCACATCATCCACGTTCGACGGGCGGTGCAATGTGAGCACCGCGTAATCGCCTTGATATAGCTCCGGCCGTGGCGCCTGCTTGAGCGTGATATGCGGTGGCACCGCGCGATCACGATGATTCAGCAAGGTGTCGATCATGACATTTCCGACGAAATGAACGCGTTGTTCAGCAATGCCTTCCCGCCGTAAATTTTCCAGCGCGCTGCGCTCCGTGATAAACAACATCTCGGAAATCTGATCGGTCAATACCCGGTTGATCTCTTCCGGCATCGCACGGTCATTGCTGCGCAAGCCCGCTTCAACGTGAATTACCGGAATGTTTTTCTTCACCGCGACCAGGGCGCATGCAATCGTCGAATTCACATCACCCACTACGAGCACCGCATCAGGCCGTTCGTCATCGAGTACCGGCTCAAAGCGGCGCATGATTTCTGCGGTTTGTAGTGCGTGGCTACCTGACCCCACGCCCAGATCAATATCAGGCTCGGGGATGCCCAGTTGATCGAAGAACGATTGCTTCATGGCGGCGTCGTAATGTTGGCCGGTATGCAGCAAGCGCGCTGTGACTCCTACACATTCATGAAACGCCGCCATGATCGGTGCGATCTTCATGAAATTGGGCCGTGCACCAACTACACAGAGAATTTTCTTTTTCATCGTATGAACTCAAATTTTGGAAATTATTGAACCACTCTCACGCTGCATTCAGCGGGTCTATTTGCAACCCAATTGCTGAAACAAAACCTCAATGCGCTGCGCATTGTGGTCCCCAGGTAAAACCGCCTTTCTCATTTTGCTGGTGCGTGAGTAGCCGCTTCGGTATCGGGCACGCTGCCAAACTTGCCGTAGTCAATGCCGTTGTGAATCACCTCGATACGCGCACGTGGCACCCCCGCATCAACCACACGTTGCGCCAGAACCTGCGTAACCGGCAAGGCCTTGTCCGCGCCGCACCACGTGAACACTTCAGTCCAGCGGGCCAATCGTGGCAACGCGATACCGTGGTATTTGCTGCGCTCTTCAAAAATGGGTGCGTTCACTTCCAGCAGCATCGGGAGTTTGTATTTGCGTTTGATCCATACGCCAGCAGGCATATACAGGTTGTAACGTTCATACAGACAATCGGGCCGATGTTCGCGCACCGCCTTGCGCAATTTGACATACGCAACCAGCGCGTAGGCAAATTCCATCAGCTCATAAACAAAACCCGGCATGCGCTTTTTCAGCCAGGTGATGATGCCACCCTCGCCGCCGAATTCATCGCTCTCCACTACTGCGGGGCCGACCATAATAATTTCATGACCGCGCTTTTTCAGCGCATGAGTCAGCTCCTCAATGTGCACAAACTGACCATCTTTGGATGCGATGCGATGGTGGTAAAGAATTTTCATGACTAGGCCTGCTGTATGACGCGTGCAAACAAATCCAACTGACCCTGCGTTGTTGCATCCCAACTAAACTGTTCCGCGTAATGTCGAGTTGCGGCACGATCCGGGTAATGTTCCAGCAAGGCTTTCACTGCGCCCGCCAGCACAACTGGCGTACGCTCCGCCATCAACACACCGGCTTCTGGCACCGCCACAACTTCGGGCGTGCCCCCGACATTACTCGCCACCACCGGGGTGCCACAGGCCATCGCTTCGAGCAGTACATTGGCCCATCCTTCGCGACGCGAAGCCAGCACCAGCACATCCACCGCGCCGTAGTAGTCACGCAACACGTCATGCTTGACTGCGCCCACAAACGTCACGCGATCCGCAACACCCACTGACTGCGCAATTGCACGAAAGTCATCCCCGCCCTCACCGGCACCGATGATCAGCAGACGGGCGTCTGGTAAATCCGTCAATGCGCGGATCACTACATCGTGCCCTTTGGACTCGATTAGATTTCCTACTGACAACAAGGTCGTACCGGTGATATTCAACGCGCGTCGCAATGCGGCTCGATCTTGCGCGGGTCGAAACATTTTCAAATCCACACCGTTACGCAATACGGTCACGCGTTCGGCAGGTACGCCCAAATTAACCAGCACATCCTTCAGCGCCTGACATACCGTGATTAACCCCGCCGCCTGTGCCGCAGCCCGCTGAATCATCCGGCGCGGGCGGGCAAATTGCGTAATCAGGTTCAGGTCGCTACCCCGAGCGGTGATTACTACCGGCTTGTTGAACATACGACCTAATGCG
The DNA here is from genome assembly GCA_031370545.1 of Gammaproteobacteria bacterium. Classification (GTDB taxonomy): domain Bacteria; phylum Pseudomonadota; class Gammaproteobacteria; order SG8-11; family SG8-11; genus UBA6921. The sequence goes on along the minus strand of JANMQQ010000307.1, from coordinate 8,483 downwards.
GCTGCCGCCACACCGTCTGGGTAGAAATAATGTGCGTCGATGGCATCGAATTCGACGCCGTCGCGCATTAGCTGGTTAATCACGGGACGCATCGCATTGGCCATGAGCCAGGGCGTGACATTCATGCCTACTTTGGGTAACAACGGAAAACGCGGATGCAATATCTCAACGCCGTGGCGCTGTTCTACACGTGGCACCTTAGCAAATTTTGCATACTGCCCAAATCTAGGGTTCTGCGACGGAAACCAGGGTACCGGCGCAATCACCCGGCTGGTGACGTTGCCACTGGCCAACAGATGGCGCAGGCGATTTTCCACGAACACGCCGTGCCCGGGCATCACGGAATTCGGGTAGAGCGTCGAGAATGTCAGCAGTTTCACGCGGCCTGCCGATTTTCATGCAGTACATTACGCAGAAACGATTCGAACATTAATAGCGTCCACAGTGCGGTGCTATGTTCGCCAACACCTGACTGATGCTCGTTCACCAGACGCTCGACATAATTCATATCGAAAATACCGGTCTCCCGCAGATACGGGCCAAGCAACGCCTCGCGAACACGTTGCTTGAGCGGACCACGAAACCAACTTGCCAGGGGCACCGCAAAACCCATCTTCGGACGATACAAAACATCATTGGGCAGATGCGGTTCCAGAGATTTTTTTAGAATGTACTTGCCTTCGCCGTTGCGCAGCTTTACATCCGGTGACAATCCACTCACCCACTCGACAAATTTGTGGTCGAGCAATGGCACTCGCACTTCCAACGCATGCGCCATGCTGGCGCGATCCACCTTGGTCAGGATATCGCCGGGCAGATAAGTTTTGAGGTCCAGGTATTGAATTAATGACAGCGGATGCTTGGTGGGCGCTTTGCGCAGGTAATGCCGGAACACCTCCACTGCGTTGTGCCCGTTCAACTCGCGCCGAAAACGCGCTGCGAACAATTTTTTGCGCTGACCATCGTGCATGAATGAAATGCTATGCAAATAGCCTTCGAGGCTGTCGCGCGCCAGCGACTGAAAAGTGGATTTGGCGCGCAGAAATTTTGGCGCCCAATCCAGCTTCGGATAGACCGCGCCGAGAAATCCAAACACAATGCGTCGCAATATCAGCGGCAAGCGACTGCGCACCGCTTCTTCATTCATGTGCCAGCGATGTCTGCGGTAGCCTGCGAAATCCTCGTCGCCACCGTCGCCCGACAATGCCACTGTCACGCGTTTGCGCGCTAGTTCGCAGACGCGATACGTGGGGATTGCCGAGCTGTCGGCGTAGGGTTCGTCGTACAACTTGGCCAGTTTGTCGATTAAAGCGAAGTCGTCGGGATTGACCTGCTCGACGTAGTGATTGGTTTTGTAACGCTCGGCGACTTGGGCCGCAAATTCTGTCTCATTGTATTTCGGATCGCTAAAACCAATCGAGCAGGTGTTGACCGGCGAATTCGGATCGAGTTGCGCCATCATTGCGACCACCGCACTGGAATCCACTCCGCCTGACAAGAATGCTCCCAACGGAACTTCGGACATCAAATGCGATTGCACTGCTTCGCGCAGATGTTCAACAATCTGCGGTGCCAGTTCTTCATCTGTACCCTGCGCCGTGGGTGTAAACGGCACATCCCAATATTCCTGGCTTGGCGGTACCGGCTGGCCCACATGCAGGGTGAGCGTGTGGCCGGGATGTAATTTGCGCGCGCTTTTTAAAATGGTGCGCGGCTCGGGAATATAACCGAACGCGAAATACTCCTCGACCGCACAGGGGTCCAGATCACGCGCCAGATTACGATGTGCATACATCGCTTTTAACTCCGATCCAAACACAAACAGACCATCGGGTAGCTGTGCATAAAAAAATGGTTTGATACCCAGACGGTCACGGGCCATAAACAAGGTCTGCTGGTTACGATCCCAAACGGCGAAAGCAAACATGCCGCGAAAGCGCTGCACACACTCCGCACCCCACTCTTCCCAGCCGTGCACGATCACCTCAGTATCCGAATGCGTGCGGAATACGTGGCCACGCGCTTCGAGTTCCGGCACGAGCTCCTGAAAATTGTAAATTTCTCCATTGAACACGACGACGACTGAGCGGTCTTCGTTAAATAGCGGTTGCTGTCCACTCGACACATCAATGATCGAAAGGCGGCGATGCCCAAAACCAACCCCCGGCTCGCGATAGATTTCACCTTCATCCGGCCCACGATGAAACTGGGTTTCATTCATGCGATGCAGCAGATCCGCGTCGATTTCGCGCTGCCCGGTGAGATCAAAAATTCCGACGATTCCGCACATAATTGGGTTTTTTTATCCAGGTGTTGATATTAGAAATATGTGCCCAAGGTCGTCATTAACGCGGCGCGTTGCCGGGCGGACCTTTGGACAGAGCGGCATCATACACTGCCATATAACGCCTCACCATTGCGTCCATACTAAAGTCGCGCTCGATGCGCTCGCGACTCGCGCGCCCATGTTCACGCCGCAGCTCGGGGTTCCTGACATAACGCGTAATGGCGTGGGCCAGCCCCGCAACATCGGCGGGCGCGACCAACAGTCCGGTCTCATGGTCGACGACCAGCTCTACGTTCCCTCCCACGTGTGTCGCGACCACCGGCAAACCACTCGCGCGGGCTTCGAGAATGGTGTTGGAAATGCCTTCACCGAGCGAAGGCAATACGAAGATATCGAGCGCGCGAAAAATTTCTGGAATGTCACTGGTTCGGGCACCCGCAAACCACACGCGTGCGTCGATGTTCGCATCACGGGCATACTGTTCGAGCGGTGCTTGCAATGGACCGTCCCCCACCAGCACCAGGCGTAATTGCAGCTCCGGGCAGTCCGCGCAAACCTGGCTAAACGCCTTCAACAAGGTCAGTTGATCTTTCTCTCCGGACAAGCGTCCGATGGTGCCGACAACGGTTGCACCGTCTGGCGCAAATTCCGCAGGCAGTACTGTGCGGCGCTGATCGCCTCGCGGATGAAATCGCTGTGAATCTACACCGTTGTAAATTTGCACAACGCGATCCGGCGCGACATGGACTGCGGCGCGCAACCACTCCGCCAAATCCCGCGATACCGCGATGAAGCGTGAAATTATTGGACGAAACAATTTACGCAACCGCAGATAGGTGCGGTTGCGGCCGTCAATATCCGTCATGTCACGACCGTGCTCCCCATGCACTCGCGCAGTCACTCCGGCCAGCAGCGCGATGAATTGGCATTCGAGCGTGCCGATGTTGCGGGTATGCACGAGCGCTGGGCGCAGTTTCCGCAATAGCCGCCACAAACGAAGATACAACCCGAAGTCATGACCCGGCTTTTTGTGCAGCTCGTAGACTTGCACGTCAGGATTTTTTATGCGCAGACGAAAGTCGGTCGCATGCGTCATGCAGATGATGATGTGTCGATACCGATCCGTGGGCATGTGATTGATCAAGTTCACCAACCCATTTTCCAGGCCGCCAATCGCCAGGCGATGAATAATGTGCACGACCACCGGCGCGCTCATTGCGTGCCCCGCACGCTTGCATCTAACGCGGCATGCATGTCGCTGGCAAATTCTTTTAGTCGGGCTCTGGCGCCACGAACGTCCTCGGCGGCGTCGACCGCAAGCGCGATCAGTGCCGATCCACTACGGCTGCCGAATATCCGGCCACGCGCTTCGTACAGTTTTGCGAGCAAGGGATTCGCAGTCACTTGCCCTGCGACGACATACCAATTCCAGATCAGGCGCTGACCGTGCTCAGTGCGAACCAAGAGCGTATGCACATTCAGCAACGATCCATCCTCAAGGGTGACGGTCTCAACAGTTTCTGCAAGGCGTCGCTCGCCGCTGCGATCATACAAATTATTTTCAGAGTTGATCAGTTTCGCATCGGCGTGTTGCTGTGCGTAATAGGCCACATACACCTGCACTCTGTTTTGGTCACGGCGATATTCGACACGCTGTTGTGCTGAGGCACCCAGATATTTGGGCATCCATGAATCGACACTGACGTAGGGTCCGTTCCAGGCCGCGACACCTAACGGCATGCGCATATCGAACGTGGTGTCGGCCACGGCGTTACGCTGCATCAGGTAATTCAGTAGCGGGCCGCTGAGCAGTATGGCGAGCGCCATGATTCGCCAAGTCCAGCCGGTGGGCGACACCGCAAATGTGTCGACGTCCGGCACAGCGCGTTCTGCCATCGATGCCGCCGGTGGATCGCGAAAATAATTCCCCACCCAGAACAACAACATCATCACCGCGCCAAAAAAAACCCCGCCGTAAATAAAATGGTCGATACCCACTGCCAGTTTGTAACCGCTTAGATGCGCGATCATCACGATTCCATAGGCGCGTACCCCATTGGCAAGCACTGGCACCACGGCGGATAGTGCGATGAATATCGCTCGTCTCCACAGCGAGTGGTAGCTGACATAGGCGTACAACGTGCCCAAGGCCAACGACGCAATCAGATAGCGCACACCGCTGCAGGCTTCTGCGACTTCGAAGGTTCCGGAAGGAATATAAAAAAAGCGTTCCTCCCACAACACGGGGATCCCGGTGAATTGCAACGCCTTAACCGTCATGGTCGCGGTAATGTCTTGCAGGCTGGGCACCAGAAATTCACCAAACGGCACGGCGAATAATAGGTACGCCATCGGGAACAGCAAGCGCTTCATCACCGCACTGCCCAGCAGCACCCATAAGGTGACCGGTATCATCATCACCACGGCAAAGTGCTGTATCACGTTCACCGCAAGCAATTGCGCCAGCCACCAGAGCGCAACTATCCCAGCCAAAAGCAACAAAGCCAGTGGCGCAGGCTGAGGAGCAATTTTCTGTAGCTCAACACGTTGCTGCCATACCAGATACACGACCACGGGAACAATTAAAAACCCGTGCGTGAAGGTGCCTGAGCGTGACCAGATCGAAACGATGTCCGCCAGGGTTTTCCAATAAGCGCCTGCTACTACCGTCAATGCGACCGCAACGGTCAGCCAGGCTAACTGCCAACGCGATGCCGACGCGGGCTGCACCAGCGGGGACTGGACGGAGGTAGTCATCGGGAAGGCTCTAGTAATTCTGAAAAACGTGCGAGATTACTGGCCCACGAGTAATGTTCGATCACGCACTGCCGCCCCGACGCACCGGCCTGCGGTGCGATTTCGCCGCGCAGTATGGCGATACATTGCTGTGCGTAATCTTGCGCATCATCAGCAACCCACATGGCATCCTTCGGTCTCGATTTCAAACCTTCAGCCGCAGCCGTGGTGGCAATCACTGGACGTGCCATGCTAAGCGCTTCCAGCACTTTGTTCTGAATACCGCGTGCGATACGCAACGGCGCCACTGCGGCAACCGCGTGGTGCACATAGGGACGCACATCGGGCACCGAACCGGTGACCGTGACGCCATCAATTTGTCCCAACGCTTGCACTTGAGTCGATGGCCGCGAACCCACAATGTAAAAACATGCCTCCTTGATATGAGCGCGCACCTGCGGGAACACGTTTTGCGCAAACCACACCACGGCGTCGACGTTGGCCCAGTAATCCATTGCGCCGGTAAAAACCAATACTGGTGCTCCGACAGGATACGGATTAGCGTAGTCGTGCTGCGGTGAAAAATATTCACTGTCAACACCGTTGGAAATGCCGCTCACTCGCGCTGCCGCACGCGGCACCAGACGCCGGAACAAGTCCGCTTCGTCATTTGAAACCAGCACGCTTGCATCCCAACGCTCGGCCACACTGCGCTCATAACTCAGCAGCGTTTCGCTCTCGCGGCGATACACCCAGCTCATCGGCCAGCGCTTGGAGACCGCGTATTGCGCCCACTTGTCCGAATCGACATCGACAAAATCCATCACGCGGCGCACGCTGGAAAATTTGTCGGCAAATTGCGCCATAGCCGATGAAAATGCCACCACACGCTGAATCGAATGTGCTGCCACGATGTTACGCACCCAACGCTGCAATTCGCTGCTCCGGTAATAAGTCAAGGTCAGCGGCTTACCACTGATTAAACCACGCAGACTCAATATCCGCGCACGCGTTGGATGTAATTTTACAAAACAGGTGCTGGCACACAACGCTTTGACCGCATCAACATGGTGCCAGTCATCGACATCGTCGATGAACGTTCCTAAATGCACCCGGTATTGTGAGGCGAGATGTTTGAGCAGGTGAAAAGAACGGATTTTGTCGCCTTTATTCGGCGGATAGGGAATACGGTGAACTAGCAGCAGCAGGTCGTGCATCTTCTAATTCGCCGTTAACCAAGATTTTTGGCAATCAAGGGACCGATAATTTTGGTGATCGAAAATGGCAGCTTCTTCCAGAGCTTGATAAACATCTCATACTTGGGATTGGTCGGGCTGACATTGGGCAGCGCCTTGGCCTTGACCAGAAAATATTCGTAGTACAGCGGTTCCGGCTCGAAGCCCCAATTCTTTTTAAAACTGTAGGACCCGGTGCCCTGTTTGCTGCGGCCATAGTCGAAGACTTTCAAGCCGCGCTCGCAGCTACGACGCAGCAGATCCCAGTACATGAAATCATTGCCTTTGTATTCACGCGCTTCGCTGGTGCCGCCGCCGTAGTACGGCAGCACTTCATCGCGATGATAAAAATTCATGACGCTTGCGACCAGCCGACCATCTTTGGTCACGGTTAAAATATCGGCGTCTTTGCTGAATACTTCGTACAGGATTTTGAAGTATTTTTTTGGGAACACCGGCGTGCCCAAGGCATGTACGCTGTGCGCGTAAGCTTGGTAAAAGCGCTCAACGTTGACATCCAGTTCGCCGACCAGGCCCGCGTCAATTCCCTTACGCACCATCGCGCGCTGTTTGCGTGGAATGTTGGTCATATTTTTTTCGACATCGGGATCAATGGCTTTGCGAAAGGTGACATAAAGATCTTTGCGCAACCAATCGTCATGACGCGGCACCCTGCTGCGCACTTCCAGATAATCCACACCGAGCTTGACAGCAAGCTCCTGCGCCGCCGTATCGAGTGCCGCGCGCGCCGCATCGTTCGCTGCCGCTACACCGCCGTAAACGCAAAACGGCACTGAAATAAGCGCATTGCCAAACAACCGGCTGTGCACGTGGCCCAGCGGGTAAACGCCTTCAATCTGTCCGTTGCGTTCGGCGTACAACATGTACATGCGATGACCGAACGCACGTTCGATCACGTCTTTCCAGCCCGCACGGTGGAAGAAGGTCGCTTCGCTGCAGGCAACCACAAACGCATCCCAACGCGCCGCATTCGCAGCGTCTAGCGTTTGAATCTTGAGTTCAGAAATTGCCAACACGCGAGACTCCTGCTGAGGTAGGTAAGGCCACGCGTTGTATTTGTGCAGCACGTGCTAAAAATATTTCATCCATGCGTCCCCAGGAAAAATCCCGGCACAGCGCCTGCAACCGGTCTTCCATACGTGCCAGGTTGAGATAATGACGCACGCGGGTTTTTAACTGGAGATTTTGCTGGCGCGGCTGGTCGGGATCAATTTCCCACGGGTGAAAATAAAACATGCCCGGCTGTGCGTCGTGTTGATTTACGTGGCGCAACGCCCAGCGCGAAACCGCGTATGGATACAAACGAAAAAATCCGCCGCCGCCACACGGCCAGTTTTTTCCCAATGCATGTAGCGTGGTAATCGGGATCTCCAGAATACCGTCGTTGCCACGCGGATAAAATGCGAAGCGCGGCGCGTCTGGCATGCCATACAGATCATGCCGCACTGGATAAATGCTGGAACTGTATTCGTGCCCCGCCGCTTTTAGCTCGTCCAGCGCCCACAGATTGTTGGCTCCGATGGAATAGCTGGGCGCACGATAGCCGCGCACGGCGACCCCGCTGATATCTTCCAGAATTTTTTTGGCGTGCGTGATGTCGGCGCGAAACTCCGCCGGGTGCTGTTGCGTCGCGCGAATATGCGAATATCCGTGACTCGCAAGCTCGTGCCCCTGCTCGACAATTCGGCGCGTGAGTGCCGGATAACGCTCGGCGATCCAACCTAATGTAAAGAACGTCGCCTTCACGCCACGATCCGCAAAAATCGCAAGAATGCGATCGGTATTGCGCTCGACGCGGTGCGGCACGTGTTCCCACTGGTCGCGTGCAATGACTTGTTCGAATGCGGAAACCTGGAAGTAATCTTCCACGTCCACCGTCATGGCGTTGGTTATTTTGCTGCTACCGGTCATAGGATCACCGCGGATTAGAACTTGATATTGAGGCGTGCGGTCACAACGTGATTTACGTATTCAGTGATGGTGCTGGACGAGGTTTGCCGCTGGTTGCGCAGATAATCCAGCGAGCCCGTCACCTTGGGCTGAAAGCGGCGGCTGAATTCCAACTTGGTGTCACGATAGGTGTCCGCGCGCCCGCTAATAAAATCGGCTTTTTGCTTGTTATAGCTGACTTGAAAGTCGCTGCGGCCCGAGGGATGCCAGCCTGCATTAGCACCGCTTCCGGCCACCGTTTCGGTTCCACCGGA
>JANMQQ010000196.1:0-23595 GCA_031370545.1 Gammaproteobacteria bacterium | reverse complement strand
GGTACTGATAACACCGCGCGCAAGCAAGCCGAAGAAGCGCTGCTAAAAGCAGGCGCGCTACAGAGTGCGATTTTTAACAGTGCCAACTTTTCGAGTATCGCCACCGACGCCAAGGGCGTGATTCAAATCTTCAACGTCGGTGCCGAGCGTATGTTGGGCTACACCGCCGCTGAAGTGATGAATAAGATCACCCCGGCGGATATTTCTGACCCGCAGGAAGTGATCGTGCGTGCGAAGGCGTTGAGCGCCGAGCTGGGTACCCCGATTACGCCGGGCTTCGAAGCCTTGGTGTTCAAAGCCTCGCGCGGCATTGAGGACATTTACGAGCTGACGTATATCCGCAAGGACGGCAGCCGTTTTCCTGCCGTGGTATCGGTCACCGCGCTGCGCGACGCACAAGAAAACATCATCGGTTATCTGTTGATCGGCACCGACAACACCGCGCGCAAGCAAATCGAAGAAGAGCAGAAGAAGCTCGATCAGCGGTTGCGCGACCAGCAGTTCTACACACGTTCTCTGATTGAATCCAACATCGACGCGATCATGACCACCGATCCACTTGGCATCATTTCCGACGTTAACAAGCAGATGGAGGCGCTCACCGGTTGCACGCGCGACGAGCTGATCGGCGCGCCGTTCAAGAATTATTTCACCGACCCGGAACGCGCCGAGGCGGCCATCAAGCGAGTGTTGAGTGAAAAAAAGGTCACCAACTACGAGCTCACCGCGCGTGCCCGGGACGGCAAAGAAACCGTGGTGTCGTACAACGCGACTACGTTCTACGACCGGGACAGGAAGTTGCAGGGCGTGTTTGCCGCTGCGCGCGATGTCACTGAACGAAAACATCTCGACCAGGCACTACAGGAAAAGAACATCGAGCTTTCGAACGCCACATCCGTGGCAGAAAAGGCCAACCTTGCGAAATCCAATTTCCTGTCCAGCATGAGCCATGAGTTGCGCACCCCGCTCAATGCCATCCTCGGTTTTGCGCAGTTGCTGGAAACCGGTTCACCGTCACCCACTGCTGCCCAGACCGTAAGACTGCACCAAATTACCAAAGCAGGTTGGTATCTGCTGGAGCTGATTAACGAAATCCTCGATCTTGCGGCCATCGAGTCCGGCAAGCTGTCGCTGCCGCGCGAACCAGTATTGATCATTGATGTCATTCGCGAATGCCAAGCCATGATCGAAGCGCAGGCGCAAAAACACGGCATCGCAATTAACTATCGCCCATTCGACAACACCTGGTTTGCGAATGCTGATCGAACCCGCGTAAAGCAGGTGCTGATCAACCTCCTTTCGAATGCGATCAAATACAACTGTGAGTATGGAACAGTCGAGGTGGCGTGCACGACGAGTACCCCGGAACGCATACGCATCAGCATCAAAGACAGCGGCGCGGGATTGTCACCGGAGAAGCTGGCGCAGCTCTTTCAGCCGTTCAACCGCCTTGGACAAGAAACCGGGAAGGAGGAAGGGACGGGCATCGGCCTGGTGGTCACAAAACAATTGGTCGAGCTAATGGGCGGCACCATCGGCGTTGAGAGCACCGTCGGCGTGGGCAGCGAATTCTGGATCGAATTGATCCGGGACTTTTCACCACAAGCGGTGTCGGGACATACCATGCCCGCCGAGCGCGCGCCCTCCGTTAATGGCAATGCGGCGCTGCGTACCTTGTTGTACGTGGAAGACAATCCGGCCAATTTGATGCTGGTCGAGCTGATCATTGAGGATCATCCGCAGGTGCGAATGCTGAGCGCACGTGATGGCACGCGCGGCGTAGCGCTGGCGCGCGCTCATCTCCCAGATGTGATCCTGATGGACATTAATCTACCCGGCATCAGCGGAATCGACGCCCTGAAAATCCTGCGCGAAGACCCGACTACGGCGCACATCCCGGTCGTTGCCATCAGTGCCAATGCCATGCCTCGCGATATTGAGAAGGGGCTTGAGGCAGGATTCTTCCGGTATCTCACCAAACCCATCAAGATCAACGAATTTCTGAACGCACTGGACGATGCGCTAAAATTTTCTGAAATGCGATTCGTCAACTCCAAGGAAACGAACTAACGCGATGGTTAGCGAACAGGACATTCTTAACGCCAGCATTCTGATCGTTGACGATCAACCGGCCAATGTATTTCTGCTTGCGGAAATGCTGCGTGATGTTGGCTATGCACGCGTCGCATCGACCAATGATCCTTATGAAGTTTGCGCCCTTCACCAAATGCACCACTACGATCTGATCCTGCTTGATTTGCAGATGCCTGGCATGGATGGATTTCAGGTGATGGAATGCCTTAAGCAAATTGAAATGAATAGCTACCTTCCGGTACTGGTGCTCACGGCCCAACCCGCTCACAAGCTGCGTGCGCTCGCTGCTGGCGCAAAAGATTTTGTCAGCAAACCGTTTGATCGGGTCGAGGTGTTGATGCGGGTTCACAACATGCTGGAAGTCCGTCTGTTGCACGAGGCGGCCCGCAATCACAGCAAGATGCTGGAATCCCTGGCGCTGCAGGACCCACTGACGGGGCTTGCAAACCGACGGATGCTCGTCGATCGAATGTCGATGGCCCTGATCCATGCGCGCAGGAACAAGACAGCGATGGCGGTGGTGTATCTGGATCTAGACGGGTTCAAGCAAGTCAACGACACCTTAGGGCACGGCGCCGGAGACGTGCTACTAAAAATGGTTGCAGGGCGCCTGGTGTCGACAGTACGCGAAGCGGATACGGTGGCGCGCCTGGGCGGCGACGAATTCGTAATCGTGCTGTGGTATGTCAGCGGCATCGACGACGCGGCCAATGTGGCGTTAAAAGTCATCGAGACTGTGTCGCAACCCTATGACATTGAGGGCTCGACCGTGAATATCACCACCAGCGTCGGTGTCAGTCTCTGTCCTGTCCATGGTGAGGACGCTGACACACTGATGAAGAGCGCGGACCTGGCGCTGTATGAGGCCAAGCGCGCAGGCAAGAACGCCTACCGTGTTTGCGACGCGTTATGCTCAATGCAGCAGAGAAAATGAAGATTTTCACTGTGGTGGTCGACGCACCTGAATAGACTACTGAAAAAAATGTGTACGACTCTGTTGAGAGGTGGGATCAATATCAGATCGAGCCTTCCTTGAGTTCGTTGCTAAATGTAAAGGTTGGCTCCCGCTGCGCTGGGTTGGGTTCTTACATGGTGATGACGGCTCGCTTTCCATAACATGCGTCGCATCGCGTTTTGAAGGTAAAGGAATACCCTGTTCCCCGTCTGTCATTCAATCACTTGATCCCCAACCGCTTCTCCAAGCACACTGTGCGCAAATTACAACGGAAGCGCACATGCCCTGGATCAAAGCGTGGCACGTCATTTTCATGGTGACGTGGTTTGCGGGTCTGTTTTATCTCCCGCGGCTGTTTGTGTATCACGCGGCGTGCGACGACGCGCCCGGCCAGGCGCGCTTCAAAGTGATGGAGCGCAAGTTGCTGATCATCATGACCATGGGCGCGGTGGGTACTGCGATTTTTGGTGTGTGGTTGCTGGTGGGGTACGCGTGGGAAGCATTTCGTGCGACCGGCTGGTTGCATACCAAGCTGTTGCTGGTTGCGGTGTTGATTGCGTATCACGCGTATTGTTGGAAACTGGTGCAGGATTTCAAGCACGATCATAATCGGCATGGTCACGTATTTTATCGCTGGCTGAATGAATTTCCCGTGCTGCTGCTGCTGGGCATTGTTATTCTCGTCGTTGTGAAACCATTTTAATAATTAACTGCTAGAGAGTCCCATGACAGAAGTTGCACCCACAGTTCCTGTTGTATTGGTGTTCGCCGGTCACGATCCGAGCGGCGGTGCGGGTATTCAGGCCGATATCGAAGCCATTGTGAGCATGGGTTGCCATGCAACCACGGTGATCACAGCGCTCACGGTGCAAGACACCGCCGAAGTGAAGCGCTTCGTTGCTGTTGATGCCATGTTGGTGATGGAGCAGGCGCGCGCGATTCTGGAAGACATGCCGGTTGCTGCGATTAAGATCGGTATGTTGGGGAGTGTGGAAAACATCGAAGTGATTCACACCATATTGATGGACTACCCGCAGATTCCGGTGGTGCTCGATCCCGTGATTGCCAGCGGCAGTGGTTCGACTGAACTCGCTGATCGAGAGATCATCGACGCGATGATGGAATTGTTATTCCCGCTGACCACGCTACTGACTCCCAATAGTCTGGAGTTACGCACCTTCGCCCCCGACGGCGACAACCTGGATGCCTGTGCGCACGAGCTGCTGGAATCAGGTTGCGAATATTTGCTGGTGACCGGCACGCACGAGAACACAGTTGATGTGGTGAACGTTCTTTACAATAATTTCCGGCGTATGGACGATTTTCGCTGGGAACGTCTGGAAGGTAGCTATCATGGTTCGGGATGCACTTTGGCCTCGGCAATTGCCGGGTTATTTGCACAGGGCATGGAGCCGCACACTGCCGTACGTGAAGCGCAAGAATACGCGCACGAAGCGTTAAAACAGGGATACCGCATCGGCATGGGGCAGCGTTTGCCCAACCGATTATTTTGGGCGCAGGGTAGCGAATCTGATGACGAAGTCTTCAAAGCCGACGAATAAGCAACTACCCGCGCACGGTCTGTACGCGATCACCGACGCGCAGCTCACGCCGGAGGCGCGGCTATCTGAAATGGTCGCCAAAGCCATTGAGGGCGGCGCGGTGATGATTCAATACCGCAATAAAACTGCCGATGCCGCGCAGCGCGAGCGCGAAGCGCAGCTGCTGCGCGAGCTGTGTCTTGCGCACCGCATTCCGCTCATCATCAATGACTATGTTGACCTCGCGCATCGTGTCGGCGCGCAAGGTGTGCACCTGGGCGAAGGCGATGCGTTAGTCCATGAAGCGCGTGCAATTTTGGGTGATCACGCAATTATTGGCGTGTCGTGTTACAACGAATTTCAGCGTGCGCTGCGCGCGCAAAAATCAGGCGCAGATTACGTCGCGTTTGGCGCTTTTCATTCCACCGCGACCAAACCCGGTGCAGTGCGTGCAACCCTTGAGCTGCTGCACGAAGCCAAGAAACATTTGCAGGTGCCGATGGTTGCCATCGGTGGCATCACGCCAGAAAATGGGCGCCCGATTGTGCAGGCTGGGGCGTGCTTGATCGCCGTTTGCCACGGCGTGTTTGGTCAGCCCGATGCGCGAATTGCAGCGCAGAAATACTCGCATTTGTTTTCGGCGACGGTGAAGCCGTTTGTTGTTTAGGGAATCTGGCCTTCGCAATCAATGGAACTTACAAAGTTGTAAAGGCATTGTTAATTTGAGATAGCTTTCGCAAGTCCAAGTGCCACAGCAAGTCACAGGGACGTGCTCCTGGCCAAGTGGAATGGGGTATTGGCTATCGTAAATTAACAATGCCGTTGTAAAGAACCCTGCAATCAAAATGTACAAGTTTGGGAATCTATGCGAGACAGTCTGAAAAAAAGAATTGTTGACGGTTGCAATCAAAAAATTGAAAAAAAGGGTCTGACCGTCGGCGTTTCGTTTTACGCATTTTTTTCCAATAAGAACGATGATCCCGAACTACTAATGGAGGCAGCAGAATGGTGGATAAGCACCCATCATTTAGATCACTTTGAAAAAGCTGTCAAAATCAAAAAATTGGTTCAGAGCGATGATTGAAATAGCAAACGCGTTATCTATATCCCGCCTCACCCTCGAAGATGCGGGGAGCCAATACGTGTTACGACCTACTTTTTCAAGGAGCCAACCATGAAGTCCCACGACCTTTTTGTTCAAGCCCAGCGCCACATCCCCGGCGGGGTGAATTCGCCGGTGCGCGCGTTTCGCGGCGTCGGCGGCGATCCGCTATTTTTCGCGCGCGGTGAGGGCGCCTATCTTTACGATGAAGACGGCAAACGTTATGTCGACTACGTCGGTTCGTGGGGACCGATGATTGCAGGCCACGCCCATCCCGAGGTGCTGAATGCGGTGCGCGAAGCGATTGCGCGCGGTTTGGGATTCGGTGCGCCCACCAAAATCGAAACGCAAATGGCAGACAAAGTATGCGAGCTGGTGCCGTCGATGGATATGGTGCGCATGGTGAGCTCCGGCACTGAAGCCACGATGAGCGCGATTCGCCTCGCGCGGGGTTACACCGGGCGCGACAAGATCCTGAAATTTGAAGGCGGCTACCACGGCCATTCCGATTCGTTATTAGTCAAGGCCGGTTCCGGTGCGCTGACCTTGGGCGTGCCGAGCTCGCTGGGTGTGCCGGTCGCGCTGGCCGAGCACACGCTCACTGTTGCATACAACAACCTCGAACAGGTGCGTGAAGTGTTTGCGCAGGTCGGTCGACAGATCGCCTGTATCATCGTCGAGCCGGTGGCGGGCAACATGAACTGCATTCCGCCCACGCCGGGATTTTTGCACGGCTTGCGTGCGGTGTGCGACGAATATGGCGCGGTGCTGATTTTCGATGAAGTCATGACCGGGTTCCGCGTTGCGCTGGGCGGCGCGCAGGCTTTATATAAAGTAAAACCCGATCTCACCACGCTGGGTAAAGTCATCGGTGGCGGCTTGCCGGTCGGTGCCTTCGGCGGCAAACGCGCCATCATGGAAAAGATCGCGCCGCTCGGTCCGGTGTATCAGGCGGGTACCTTGTCGGGCAACCCGGTGTCGATGGCGGCAGGGTTGGCGATGCTGGCAATTATTTCCAAACCCGGCTTTTTCGAAAAACTCACGACCCGCACCCAACAACTGACGGACGGCTTGATGGCGAAGGCCAAACAAGCCAAAATCCCACTCACGACAAATGCCGTCGGTGGCATGTTCGGGATTTTTTTCTCAACCGAATCACAAATCACCAACTACGCGCAAGCAACCCAATGCAATGTGGAACGTTTCAAAAAGTTCTACCACGGCATGCTGGAGCGCGGCGTGTATCTCGCGCCATCCGCATTTGAAGCCGGGTTTGTGTCAAGCGCACACGGTGATGCGGAGATCGCTGCGACGCTTACGGCGGCGGAACAGGTGTTCGCAACACTCTAATCGCTGCAAATTGTTATCCTAGAAACGGCAGTTGACCGCTACAAGGCTCAAGCAAATGCGTACAGGTATTGATATTTTTGGCCATTGCCTGCTTCACCCAGAAGGTGAGGCCCGCTACGACCTGTGGAGCACGCCCCGTTGCGCACATGGCTACGTTGCAACTCGTCGGAATAGCTCGCTATTCCTCGCTCGTTGCGCCTTGCCTGCGCCGTACAGGATGTGCAAGTGCCGCGAAGCGCATGGATGCGCGAGAGCGGCCACCCAACGGGTCGCGCTCCACAGACCGTTCAACTGCCGTTTCTAGGATTATTGAGGCAACTCATCTCATGCGTAGCAATAAATTGTATTTCATGGTGGCAGGTGTAGTTGTTGCGGTCGGAGCTGCGGCCGTGGTTTATAGCGGAACCGTCGCAAAGCGCGATGCGGCAAAAGTAGAAAATGTCGAGACCGCGAAGGCCAAGTCCGCGCTCACCGTCACGACCACCCTGCCACGCACGGTGGCGTGGCCGCGCAGTCTGACGACCAATGGCAATATTGTTGCGTGGCAGGAAGTGGTCATCGGTGCGGAGATTGGTGGCCTGCGCCTGACCGAAGTGCTCGTGAATGTCGGTGACAAGGTCAAGCGTGGCCAACTACTGGCGCGTATTTCAAGCGACACCGTGGACGCCGATCTTGCGCAAGGCAACGCGGCGGTGGCCGAAGAGGATGCGATGTTGGCGGAAGCCGTCGCCAATGCTGACCGGGCACGCCAGCTCCAGTCCAGCGGCTTGATCAGCGCGCAACAAATTACCCAGTCTCTGACCGCCGAGCAAACTGCAAAAGCGAGGTTAGCGGCAGCTCGCGCACGCGTGCAGTCCATGGAGTTGCATTTGTCACAAACGCGCGTGCTTGCGCCCGATCACGGCGTGATTTCCGCGCGTACCGCAACCGTCGGCTCGCTCGCCCAGCCGGGCCAGGAATTGTTCCGGCTGATTCGTCAGAACCGGTTGGAATGGCGCGCTGAAGTCACAGCGGCGGAACTACCGCGCATCCGCACCGGCCAGACGGTGACGGTGGAATTGGCGGAAGGCGTCACGACGCAAGGCCGCGTGCGCATCGGCGCACCCACGGTGGACCCGCAAACCCGCATTGGTTTGGTGTACGTCGACTTACCGCAAGACAGCTCGGCGCGCGCCGGTACGTTTGCGCGCGGTGTGTTCGAGTTGGGTGAAGCTCCGGCGTTGACCGTGCCGCAATCTGCCGTGTTGCTGCGCGAAGGGTTCACTTATGTGTTCAAGCTTGACAATAAAGACCAGGTGACGCAAACCAAGGTGACCGTCGGTCGACGCATCGAAGATCGGATTGAGATTACCAGCGGATTAGAAGCAAATACGCGCGTGGTGGACAACGGCGTGGGATTTTTAACAGACGGTGATACGGTGCGTGTGGTTGAGGCGCAGGCCGTGTCAGTCGCGGCACCTGCGAAATAGTGCGGGCGCGTTCCATATCGAGTGCATGTCGGTTTGGTAGGGCCAGGGAATAGATTCAGCACAGGGAGAAGCGGCAATGAAAAATCCATTTGGTGACGCGGGTGACGCCCATTGCATGGCGCGCAACCCGCTGGACAAGCAAGACAGCATGAGCATGCGTTGCTTGCTCGCGACGCGTCCGGAATTTTTCGACCTCAGTCGCATGAGCGATGCGCAAGTGCGCAGACACATCGCCGAATTACAAGCGATGGGCAGGCTCCCCGTGCTGCAGGAATCTGCGCCAGTGTGGGCACGCGCAAGCATACCGTCCGAAGCGCCGCAGCCATTGGCACCTACCGTGCTCGCAGCAGTTGTCAGGTCCCAGGAAAAGCGTTACCCGCTACTTGTGGCGTTGACCTATCACCCGACCCCGGCGGTGTGTCCAAACAAAGTTTTGCCCGCGCGTTTCAAATGGGAGAACGAAGTGACCGGCCCCGAGACGCGTCGCTCGGGCGAAATAAAATCCGGCGACCCGGTGTTCACGGAATTGCGCCGCCGCGAAATGCCGGAAGGAAATTATCGCCTGGAATTCCAGAGCGCCGCGCTGGACGCGTGCGCGATCAAGCCGACACGGAGCTAACCGCCGATGGGCGAGAAGGTCATTAATGTCAAGTGGTGGGAGTTGTTCAAACCTATCGAAGGGTTTCAAGTTGGCGAGGGCATGTCCAACAGATTAGCCATTGAACGCGAAGTCATTCCGATCATTTTTGCACCCGGCATCATGGGCAGCCGGATGAAGAACAAAAACGGCGACAAGGTGTGGGACCCGGACCATAAGTGGTTCATGGTAAAAAAATACGGCCTGCTGACCGTGAAAGCGAAAGACCGCAAAGCGTTGCTCATCGGCGCGTCGTTCGACAAAGATTTTTTGCAAGTAAGCAATGACGATGCGAAGCACAATGAGAAATTCTCGGATAAAGACGACACCGGGCGTGATCAGCGCGGCTGGGGTGGCGTGAGCTGGAGTAGTTACGGGC
Organism: Gammaproteobacteria bacterium; assembly: GCA_031370545.1. GTDB lineage: Bacteria > Pseudomonadota > Gammaproteobacteria > SG8-11 > SG8-11 > UBA6921. The sequence goes on along the minus strand of JANMQQ010000196.1, from coordinate 14,068 downwards.
CGTTTTTAGATCTGCTGCAACAACGTGATTTCGGTTTGGAGTGGGGCGAACCCGTGCGTCACTGTTTTGAATTCCCGGTGCACGCCTGCGGTTACAACTGGACTGCATCGAATCGCGACAGCGGTGCGGCGCTGGCGAAATCCATTGATGAGGTAATCAAAAAATATCAAGACCTGGGCCGAATATGCGAGCAGGTCATCCTGGTCACCCACTCGATGGGCGGTTTGGACGCACGCTCCGCGTGTAAATTGCATGGTGCAGACTCAAAGGTGCTGGGCGTAATTCACGGCGTGCAGCCGGCGCTGGGATCCGCCGCTGCGTATTGGCGCATGAAGGGTGGCTTCGACCGGCCCGGCGATGCGCCCAAAGGTGAAGGCGGCGTGTGGAGTTTTTTGTGCAGCCCACTTAAGACCGTCAAGCGCAAACCGCTGGGCACCGTGGGGGCCTGGGTGCTGGGCACTGACGGCGAAGAAGTCACGTCTTTACTTGGCAACATGCCGGGTGGACTGGAGTTACTGCCGAATCATCTCTACACCAACAACGCAGGAAAAAAAGCGTGGCTTGAATTTCCGGCCGCAGACGGGTTGAGCGTGCAGGCGTTGCCCAAGAGCGACCCGTACGAAGAAATTTATCTGGCTAAGGACGTGTTTTACCGGCTGATTAATCCGGCGTGGTTGGATCCGGGAAATGTTGAAGATGACCCCTTTAATAACAAAAAATCTCCTTGGGATTTTTTTAAAAGCTACTTAACAACCGCGAAGAAATTCCATCTACAGCTCGGGACTCAAGTTCATCCCCAAACTTACCAGTTCTACTCAGAAGGATTGAACACCTGTGACCATGTCACGTTCCGCCGCCATGCTTATGATTGGCAGAACAAGTCAAAACGCTTGTTGGAAATAATCAAGGCAGATTTTCCCGGTCGTGCGGTTAGCAGCGCCGTCACCGCACCCTTGTTGGGTTTCAATCCGGTTACGTTTGTCGTAAAAGGCATTGTGGTCGCGGCCATCAAAGACACCGATGCAATGGTTAATCGCGGCGGGTTCCGGTGCCATACGGATGACAACGATCTCGATACGCTTAAAGATTCCTCTGCCACTCTGTTTCTGATGCAGTTGGACATGCCTCCCAATAATTCAGTAACACTGGATCGGTTACAGACCGGCTCCGGCGGTGATGCCACCGTGCCGGTATCTTCGGCGGCCATTCTTTCGGCACTGGAAACGGTTGGCGTGAACAAAGACGATGAAAGTTACTTAGTGCGCGACCACGAACCGATTTATAAAACCACCACGGCACAGGGCATCGCCTTCAATTCCATCGAGAATCTAGCTCGCTACAAAATCAGACAGAAGCTGGGCAAGACATGAAACTGTTTCCCGCTTTCCTATGCGCCAGTATGTTACTGGTGTTACTGAGTTTCGCCGCTGCGTGCAATGCCGCCAACAAACCGAGGACGCCCATGACTACAGATGACTTAATTACTTACCGAATTGGGCGCTTCAGCATTCAAGTGCCGCAGAGCATGAAAATTGTCCGCCGTAGTGCGCAACTTCGGCATCGGGAGTTGGAGGAAATCGCGTGGTCTAATGATCCGAAAGCGGCTTCAGCGTCTGCTTGGAACGCACGCCTCGCGGAAATCGAGAAGAAGAAACCACCTGAAGGTAAGCAAAAAGCACTGATTGAAGTTCGCGATCTTGGGAACGATATTCGCGCAATGTTGTACTACGGCGATTCCTACGACAAGGAGCGGATTTTCTGTTACGTACTTGTCAGCGCACCTAAATACGGCTTGTGGATCAGCTCCGAAGCTGTGTCCGACAAGGTTGATCGTATGCTCAAACAAAACTTAGAGATCGCCAGCGCATACCGCTCTTTAGAGCCCGTTACGGTGCCCTCCAAGGAAAACCGGTTTTATCTCGAACACGGTGCTATTGCATTGCCCTATATATCTCAAGAAGAAGCCTACGCACGTTTCGAAGGTCATCCGTTGGGATTGAAGCTGCGGGTGGAAACCAAGGTGGTACACGAGGACGAGCCGCAGGACGAAGGCTTGCTGGGTCGCCTGGCGGCCGTGCTGAGTACCGGCTTTGCCTCGGGTGTTGACATAAAAAAAATCCGTACTGGCAAGCGCGAGATCGTCGGGTTGAAGGGCGAAGAAACCATATTGCGCGCCAAGTCGGAGCAAGAGACCGACTTGAGTTTTCTATGGCGTTATGCCGGGAAAAAAGATTTGGGTGACCATCCCGAAATCGTGATTGAGTTTGAAACCGTCGACGGCCAGCTCGACGAAAAACTCAAGCTCTGGGACGCGGTGTTGAATTCCTTTAAGCCTGTTGCACAATGATCCGCATCCGAACTACCGGACTTGCAATGCTTTCTCTGCCGGACTTCTTGAACGAGGTTGTCGAATGAACGTCTCTGCCTGGTCGATCAGGAATCCAATTCCGGCGATTTTGTTGTTCATCATGCTCACGTTGATGGGTCTGATGGGATTCCGTGCGATGAAGATTCAGCAGTTCCCGGACATTGATCTGCCTACCATCATCGTTAACGCTGCGCTGCCGGGCGCAAGCCCGTCGCAACTGGAAACCGATGTCGCGCGCAAGATCGAAAATTCCATCGCCACGCTCCAGGGGGTCAAGCACATCTATACCCGGGTGCAGGATGGCGTAGCGACGATTACCGCTGAATTCCGGCTCGAAAAGCCAACGCAGGAGGCGCTCGACGACGTGCGCTCGGCGGTGGCGCGTGTGCGCTCCGATCTGCCCGGCGATCTACGTGATCCGGTCGTTACTAAAATGGATCTGGCGGGCATGCCGATCCTTACCTACACGGTTGCATCGGATCGCATGGACGACGAAGCGCTGTCATGGTTCGTCGACAATACTGTGGTGAAGAGCATGCTCGCGGTGCGTGGCGTCGGCGCCGTCAGTCGCGTCGGTGGTGTGGAACGCGAGGTTAGGGTCGAGGTTGATCCGGGCAAGTTGCTTGCTCTGGGTGCGACCGCCGCTGACATCTCGCGGCAATTACGCCAGACTCAGCAGGAAGCCTCCGGCGGGCGCGCCGATGTCGGTGGCGTTGAACAGTCGGTGAGAACAGTCGCGACTGTGCACTCGGCCGAAGAACTGGCGCGCATGGATATTGTACTGGCGGGCGGGCGACGCATTCGTCTTGATCAGGTCGCGACAGTTTCGGACACCGTGACCGAGCGGCGCTCGGCGGCATTGCTGAATGGCGCGCCGGTGGTCGGATTTGAAATCACGCGTAGCCGCGGCGCGGGTGAAATCGAGATCGCCACCGAAGTGCGTAAGGCGCTGGAAAAACTCAAAGAGGCGAATCCGCACATCACAGTGGTCGAAGCATTTAACTTCGTCGACCCGGTGGAGGAAAATTACCACGGCTCGATGACGCTGATGTACGAGGGGGCGATGCTGGCGGTGCTGGTGGTGTGGCTGTTCCTGCGCGACGGGCGTGCGACGCTGGTGGCGGCCACGGCATTACCGCTGTCGATCATTCCCGCCTTCGGTGCGATGTACCTGATGGGTTTTTCGATTAATGTCGTGACCCTGCTCAGTTTGTCGCTGGTCATCGGTGTGCTGGTCGATGACGCCATTGTCGAGATCGAGAACATCATGCGCCATCTGCGCATGGGCAAGACGCCCTATCAAGCGGCGATGGAAGCAGCCGACGAAATTGGTTTGGCTGTGATCGCGACCACCTTCACGCTGATTGCCGTGTTCCTGCCGACGGCCTTTATGGGTGGCGTGCCGGGCAAATTTTTTGTGCAGTTCGGCTGGACTGCTGCGATCGCGGTGTTTTTCTCGCTGGTGGTGGCGCGCATGCTCACGCCGATGATGGCCGCCTACGTGCTGCGCCTGCCCAGAGGCGAATACCACGAGCCGCGCTGGCTGATGATTTACATGAGCTGGGTGGCGTGGTGTTTGAAGCACCGCATTAAAACCTTGTTGGCCACCGCCGTATTTTTTGTCGGTTCGTTCGCGCTGGTGCCGTTGTTGCCCACCGGGTTTATCCCGCCTGACGATCTCTCGCAAACTCAGGTGTATCTCTCGTTGCCGCCCGGTGCCACCTTCAAGCAAACCTACGCGGCTGCCGAGCAGGCGCGCGTACTGGTGCAGAAACATCCGCATGTGAAGCTGGTGTACACCGCCATCGGCGGCGGATTGGCGGGTGGCGATCCGTTCATGATGGGTGGTGCGCCTGAGGTGCGCAAAGCCACGCTGACCATCAACCTGACGCCGCGCGGGCAGCGTGGCGGCATCAGCAAGCAGCAAGTCGAGCGCGAGCTGCGGCAGCTTCTGGAGGATTTACCCGGTGCACGCGTGTCGGTGGGCTTCGGCGGTTCAAACGAAAAATACATGCTGGTGCTGGCGGGCGAAAACGGCCAGGTATTGTCAGATCATGCGCGCGTGGTCGAGCGCGAGCTGCGCACCATTCCGGGCATCGGCAACGTTACGACCACGGCGAGCCTGGTCCGGCCTGAGCTCACGGTGCGGCCGGACTTCGCCCGCGCGGCGGATCTGGGCGTCACCTCGGCTGCAATCGCAGATACTCTGCGCATGGCCACCGCCGGTGACTACAGTCAGGACTTGGCGAAACTGAATCTCTCGCAACGCCAGGTGCCGATTGTTGTCAAATTGCCGCTTGCAGCGCGCGAAGACCTTGAGCTGCTTGGGCGGCTCACGCTGCCGGGCACGCACGGCCCGGTGATGCTGGGCAGCGTTGCGTCGTTCACTATTAATAGCAGCCCGGCGGAGATCAGCCGCTACGACCGTCTGCGCAACATCAATTTCGAGATTGAACTCAACGGGCAGCCACTCGGCCTGGTCGAACAGACCGCTTCGGCACTACCCAGCCTGAGCAACCTGCCGCCGGGCGTCATTAAAACTGCCGTCGGCGACGCAGAAGCGATGAACGACTTGTTTGCCAGCTTCGGTCTGGCGATGCTCACTGGCGTGATGTGCATTTACATTGTGCTGGTGCTGCTGTTCAAAGACTTCGTGCAGCCGGTCACCATTCTCGCCGCCCTGGTATTGTCAATTCCAGGCGCCTTCCTTGCGTTATTCCTCACCCACACCGCACTGTCGATGCCGTCGATGATCGGGCTCATCATGCTGATGGGCATTGCGACCAAGAACTCAATCCTGCTGATCGACTACGTCATCCTTGGTCGCAGAAAAGGCTTGGATCGCTGGGACGCCCTGCGTGACGCCTGCCACAAACGCGCACGGCCAATTGTGATGACCACCGTTGCGATGGGCGCCGGCATGTTCCCGATCGCGATGGGTTGGGGCACCGACCCCAGCTTCCGCGCGCCGATGGCGATCGTCGTGATCGGCGGCTTGATCACTTCAACCTTCCTGAGCCTGCTCGTCATTCCGGTAATTTTTAGCTATGTCGACGATGCCATCGAGCGCGCACGGAATTTGTTCAGGCGCAGCCCGGTCGTGCAAGCACCGGAGATAGGGTAAGCAGAGAAAGCCGATGACCCGTTGCACGATGCGCGCTTTCATCGGCCGCGTTCCGCAGTTACAATCTGCACCCTTCGCAGTGCAGCCCGAGTGGCGGAATAGGTAGACGCTACGGACTTAAAATCCGTTGACTGGAAACGGTCGTGCCGGTTCAATTCCGGCCTTGGGCACCACATAAAACAACGAGTTGCGGGCGAAGTGGGGGAGGGTGAAAAATAGAGCGAAATTCTACGGGGTAACGCGGGGGTAACTGTAGAAATTAAAGGTGCGACCGTCGGCGAATATCCACACCCGTGACGCTATCGGGGTCAAGGTTTCGCAATACATTCCGCAAACGACGGAGGGGACGGTAGTTCAAAGTCGCGCTACCATTGAAATCCACACGGAGACAATCACCATGCCCCACTACCACGTCAAAGCAGTTTGGGACGATGAAGCCTTGGTTTGGGTCGCTACCAGCGACGATGTGCCCGGATTAGTGACCGAAGCCGAAACCATTCCCGCGCTGATGAAGAAGCTGAAAACACTTATCCCCGACTTGTTAGAAGCAAACAACGTTCCGATGAACGACTCGCCAGATATCCCCTTCGAGTTGAATGCAACGATTATGGAACACGCGCACCGCGCCGCACGTTAATGAGCGACTTTTCCCCCGAGTTAAAGCGCATACGGTTGCCGCTTTGAACGCGCCGGTAAGGGCGATCACGGAATATGGTTCAGCCCGATGACCAACAAACGTTTTCCGGTCGATAGCAAAATCAAGTCGCGCCACACAGCCAACGGCGTTTTAAAGCAGGCTGGAATCGAAAAGCAGTTTTGAGTTGAGTGCAGTTGAGCGTCAACAATAAAGGCCACACTCTGAGGGGCAATTCTTCAGTTTCGGTTGTGTGGCATTCCCCGGAAGACCAGGTCGCGGCACAATGTCTTCTCCAGATTCGCCGTGTGCGCTCGCCAACACAATTCGCATTCGCCCTTTCTTGTCGCTAGGCCCTTTGCGCACACGTAACATTTTCTGTTCGACGTCTTAGGCACCACACATTTGCGCGCTCATTGCGCGCATTTTCTGTACATCCGATCCCTCAAACTCCTGCTGCGCACGCCGATATCTCTGGCACGGTTTCCGGTTGCCATGTTCTCGCGGTGGTCATTGCCATGTCTGTTTCCAGTGCAGTGAAAAGTTATTTTGAATCGCAAGCAATTTCGTTTGACGTAATGACGCTTGCGACACTGACGCCGTTCGATAAGCGCCGCAGGCTGCGCGCGCTGTTATGCGAGGATGCAAAAGGCAGGGTGTTGGTTGTGGTGCCATACTATGACTTTTTGGACTTGGATATTCTGCGCGCCGTGGCCAAACGTTCATTGCAGCCGGTGTACGCGTGCGAGCAGCCTGCGGCGTTAGCTGATTTCGATGCGCTTGATTTGGCGCCGATGGGCGCACTGCTGAACATCCCCACGCTGATGCACGACGGTATTCCACTCGATGGAAAACTGTATTTTACCGGTGCAGATTTGACGACCCTGGTGAGTGTTGACGCAAGTGCGCTACATGCTGCGCAATCTGAAGTGTCCTATTGTGACATTGCCCAGGAGTTAACCCCCGCGTGGCTTGCACAGCGTCAGGGCCAGCAGGCTTTTACCCGCAAACGCATTGAATCTTTGCTCGAAGATGTTGAAGGCATGCCCGCTATGCCGGAGATGGCGCAGCGCATTTTGCATGTAGCAGGTGAAGCAAGCTCCACCGCGCAGGATTTGGCGAAGGTGATTGAAGTGGATCCCAGTCTCTCCGCGCAAATTATCCGCTACGCGACGTCGGCATTTTATGGCTATCGCGGCGATATCACTTCGGTACGTGATGCGATTTCGCGTGTGCTGGGCTTTGAGCTGGTTGCAAACATCGCGGTGGGAATTTCACTGGGTACCACCTTTAAAGTACCTGCCGAGGGGCCGATTGGCTTGAGCGCATTTTGGCATCACGCAGTGTACACGTCAGCCTTGGCGGAGCGCCTGTGCAAAGTGATTCCGCGTGACCGACAAGCACGCCCTGGCGCGGCCTACCTGAGTGGGCTGTTACATGATTTTGGTTATCTGGTGCTGGGACATGTGTTGCCGAGCGCATTTGAGTCGCTCAATCAAAGTATCGCGGCTAACCCGACGCTCAACGTGACCACGCTCGAGTCGCTAGTTGTGGGGATATCGCATACGGATATCGGCGCGCGCTTGTTGCAGATCTGGAAGCTTCCCGACGAAGCGGTGATCGCAGCCTGCTATCACCACACGCCGGATTATCGCGCTGAGGATGCGGTGTACGCGCACGTGGTCAGTCTGGCCGAGAGTTTGTTGCATCAACACGGTGTAGTCAGCGATGCCGACGCAGTGCCGAGTGAAATTACCAATGCGTTGCTGGGATTGGACACTGCGGCTATCGAAACCGCAGCGCAGCCAGTGTTGGATGCTTGTGCCGAGCTTGACAAATTATCTATATTGCTCGGCCAATAAGCGCGCCGCGTTTTACGCAGCGAATCGCTGGGCTTACATCTTCATCAAATATCTAAACTGCTCGCCGTGAAATCTCAGCACCATGCCTTCCTTGGTGATGCGTTCCAGCACCAGTCCAGCTGCCACTTCGTCGCCTTCGCGGTAACGGCGCAGATTGATCATCACAAAACGATTTTCAGCTTGGCTTGCATGTACATGCACGTCAACGCGTATCGGCGGCAGCGCTTGTTGAAATTGCGGTGGCATTTCAAGTAGCAGCGGGATCATTTCCAGCGGTGTGGCGGCAGGTTCGCGCGCGGGGGTCGCCGGGGCAGGCGCCGGGTCTTGAAGAGCCGGATCTACGGGGGGTGTCGATTCCAGTTCAAGCTGGCGCGCCTGCGCTTGTAATTCCTGATCGGTCATCAGCAACACCGTCGGCGCTACGGTGGGTGGCGTCGCGCGATGAATCGGTGGGTCAAGCGTGGCTATCGCTACCGTAGGCGCGGGCGTCGGCACAACGGGTGCGGTCTCGACAACCGGAGCAGGCACTGGCGCCGATACGGGTTTGGCTTCGCGCGTTGACGAATAAATCAACAACGCGGCCAGCAACGCATTGAAAATTACTGCGAACAACGCCACCCACAGCCACGGGCTACGTGGGCTCGCAGCTTCAGTTGTGCGCTCGCGAGGATGCAGCGCAGGTGCCTGGCCACGTTTGCGTTCGCGTTCCGCCTTATCTAATGCATCAAGAATATAGGACATGGGCGCGGCTACGGTTTGAGGGTGGACAGACGCGGGCCAGGTGGATCACTGGATGCGCCTGCGATGTGAATCAAAGTTCGCTCGCCAACAATGCCGTCGACGATCAACCCGCGGCGCTTTTGAAACGCTTTGACACGCGCGCTCAGAGCATCGTCGTAACTATTCAGATCAGCTTCCTCGCTGGTGATGCCTTCGATCCGATCCAACGCGCGAATCAGCCAGGTGACGGCCACGCCGTTTGCGCCGGGCGCAATGGAGCTGACTCCGATGGGCGGCTTGCGCCACAGCAGTAAATATTCTCCGTGCCAGTATGGGGTCAGTTCGCCGGGCGCAATAGCAAATAAGCTGCTTTGTAATTCCAAGCTCGTGGTTGTTGGCGTCGCGGCGACCAGCACCGCGTAGCGTTCCGCACCTGCCGTATTGACCAGCTTGAGAATAACGGGATGATCAAGTTGCCGTAATTGAGCTAGCGAACTGTTGCCCCGGTAACATGTCAAGCCTGCGTTCTGCGCGCGTTCACAGGGGGTAATACCCTCGGCCGAACGGTAATTTTTTGACCAGCGTTTGGACAGCGCTTCCATGGCATTGTCCAGATCAGCGTGCGTCTGCACGTTATTTAACGTGTCTGCAAATGACGCGGGCGCCGAGCTCGCAGGCGGCGCAACGACGGGCGGCGGGGCGGCTTCTGAATTGTCGTGAAGCGGCGCTTTGGCCTCTGATGCTTTTGGAGATTCCGAAACCGGAAGTTCTGCTGTCGGAGCGATAGTGGCGGCAGCCGTCGCCGGGAGTGGAACAGTCGGCGTGTAAAGGTTATACAGCAGCGCCGCGAGACTACCGAAGGCAACGACCCCAAGTGCTGTCGCCGCCCAGAGATTATGTCGCGGTGTGCTTCGGCTGGGCAGTTCACCAATTACCTCGCTGGCAGCGCGCAATACAATGCGTCGATCAATGACGCGTCGCGTCTCAGCGTAGGCGCCCAGCAACGCGCGGTCGCAAATTACGTTGATCAGCCGGGGCACACCTTGGCTGACACGGTGCACCAGGCGTAGCGCGTTAGGCGTGAACAGTGACTGCGTGACACCGGCGACGGCAAGGCGATACTTCACCATTTCAGCGGTTTCATCGGCCGACAGCGACAACAAGTGGTAACGCGCGGTAATGCGTTGCGCAAGTTGGCGCAATTCGCGTTGGTCGAGCAACAAACGCAGCTCAGGTTGGCCGACCAGCACGATCTGCAATAATTTTTCTTTGGCAGTTTCCAGATTGGTGAGCAGACGAATTTGCTCCAGCACCTCAATGCCCAGATTTTGTGCTTCGTCGATTAAAACCACCGTACGCTGCCCGCGCGAGTGGGCGTCAAGCAAGTACGCGTTTAATGCATCGGTGAGCCCCTTGATGCTGCCAACACCCGCCGAGTTGGGGACCCGCAGCTCATCGCAAATGGTCTGTACAAATTCAATTGCGGATTGCCGGGGATTAAGAATGATCGCTGCCGTCACGTTGGGGGGCAGTTGGCTCAATACCGCCCGCGTCAGCGTGGTTTTGCCGGTGCCGACCTCGCCGGTGAGCTGTACGAACCCGCCGCCTTGTTTGACCGCGAACAGCAAATGCGCCAAGGCATCGCGGTGGCGTGGGCTCATGTACAGGTAACGAGGATCCGGCGTGATGGCGAATGGATTTTCAGTCAGCCCAAAAAAATCGCCGTAAATATGTCCTAACGCGGCACCGACGTCGCCGGGCCCAGCGGGGGGAATCGGATATTCCGCAGAAACAGCAGACATTGACGGATAACCTGGGTCGGAGCGATTAGAAGTGAACGAATTCTAGCCTAATCACAGATGGATAGTGAGTTTACATGGCGCACAAGGCGGCGATACTAGTATCACGACTCGTAAATATCGGAACCAATGAAACGGATGAATTTTTTTGCCCTGCGAGGCGCAGACACGAAGCAATACTGTACGTATTGCAAGGGGCTGCAACGACGCAGGGCGAAAAAAGACGCCGTTTCATGTTCCGATATTTACGAGTCGTGATACTAGGCTTCGACCATCGTCAAAATGACCTTGTTCTGCTATTAGAGTTTTTGTCGAATGATAAAAAACTACTAATTTACACCGGCATAAATTTCACGGATAACAACTGTCTTAATAAAAATTTAAGAAAAATCTTGTGCAGATTTTCAAAAAAACCAGGGTTCGGAAAGTGTCATGTCACACCCATGATGCGTGGCGATTTTAGCCATTGATAGGTCGTTGCACAGCTCGCAGGGGGGCGAAGGTTAATTCGCCATGCATGTTCATCCTGTTGCTTTTGGCAGTGCCGGACCACGTCATTCACCTGCAATCTCCGTGGGCCCATCGGGCTTCGTTGCCGACTACGATGCGCTGAAACTTACCAGCGCCTACCAGCCGATTTTCAGCTTTGCGCATCGCCGTCCGGTGGGGTATGAAGCCTTGCTGCGCGGACGCTTGCCCGACGATATAGAAATCCTTCCCAGCAAGATTTTTTCCGTGATTCGCGGTCGCGAGGACATGATCGCGCTCGACCTGTTGGCGCGCGAGCTTCACTTGCGCAACTTTGTTACGCAATGTCCACCCAACAGCTGGTTATTTATCAACGTCAGCCCGGAAGTTTTTGTAAACGCACCGCATCACGCCGAACTCGCTGCCAGCTTGTCGGTTCGTCATCGCCTGGCGCCTTATCGCATCGTAATTGAAGTGGTCGAAAGTGCCATCGCCGACGAAGCTGCGCTGGCGACCGCTGTGCAGTTTTATCGCAATCTGGGTTGTTTGATCGCGCTGGATGATTTTGGCGCAGGCCATTCCAATTTTGGACGCATCTGGAGCATTGAACCGGATATTGTCAAGCTCGACCGGCAGCTCACCCAGCAAGCAGCAACATCCAAGAAAAGCCGTCGCATGCTGGCGAATCTGGTCGCGATGTTGCACGAAGGCGGTAGCTTGGTGCTGATGGAAGGCGTCGAAACCGAAAGCGAAGCGATGGCCGCAATGGCCGCCGACATCGACCTGGCGCAGGGGTATTTTTTTGGCCGTCCGCAAGCGCGTATTCCTGACCCCATGTCGTATCCGATGATTCCCAGTGATTTAAACAAAAAATACCGTGATGCATTCGTTGGCCAGGGTTCCATTGGTGAACGGCAGAAATTCGCGTGGCCGTTGTTGGCTTTTCGCGAAAGCGCCCGTGCTCTGGAAGCCGATCAAGCGCTGGAATCAGCATGTTTTCGCCTGCTAAAACACGAAGGGGTCGAGTGTAGTTATCTGCTCAGGGCGGACGGGGTGCAGGTTGGAAAACACCTGGAATCACCCACCGGCTCGAATGTCTGCGACCCGCGCTATGCGCCATTGTTCGAAACCGTCGGAGCAAACTGGTTTCGTCGCCCATTTTTTCAGAACGCAATCAACAATCCGGGGCAGGTGCATATCTCCACGCCTTATCTGTCATTAACCGGCTCGTACATGTGCGTGACATTTTCAGAAGCGATTAATTTTGAAGGCGAAACCTACGTGTTTTGCTGTGATTTAAATACGGATCGCCTGGGTGGTGAATTTACGAGCAGGACGTTAGTGAGGTAATCCACGCGTCGATTAACGACGCTCCTTCCGCATCGACCACGCCACTCGCCAGAGGAGGCATGCGATAAGTTCCGGTATCACGCATACGCAGCGACATCAATGACAAGTTTGGGTTGCCGGGGACTAACAGCTTGGCACCACTGACACCTAAATCTCCCGCAGTCGCATCGGTGTTGCATACGCCCATTTGGGCGAACGCGACTTTATAAAGAAAATTTGCGGGTCCACCTCCCGGTCCACCCGGTTGATGGCACTGACTGCAATTCGCATGCAGGTAGGCACGCGCACGCGCTTCCAGTGTCGCCCCAGTATTTTTTGGATTTGGCAACGCGGCAAGCTCCGAGGATGCGGGCAGCGCGGTGCTAAGCAACCCGATGGACGAAAACGTGACTAATTGATTGTCGGTTTTACCCGTGCTCGCATAGTAGTAATTGCGATTCAACTGCAGGACCTCCAGGCCAAGGCTGCGTCCGGCGGCCAGCGTATGACAGCGCATGCAGTCCGAGCCGCTGGGATAAATCCATGTCTGCGTGCCAATTGTTTTGGTTTTTCCATTCGCAACCAGCGTGGCATCGTTTTGCGCATCATTCCATTCATAGCTGTAACCCGCCCAGTCGCCATCGGTATGATAGGCGAGGAGCCGGGTCTCGATGATTTTATTGTCAAGGTAGAAATCTTTGCGTAACACAGACCCCGCAGGCAATTGAAAATCACCGTCATTGTTGATGCTGATCGACTGTCCATCCGGCACCGCTAACCAGCGTTGCTTGGTTGCTCCATCCGACCAGAACGCGGCGTTAACATCGTATGGAATCATGCCACTGGAACTTTGCTTCGGATCGGTTTCTGCGGCACAGCCGGTGTCAGACAACTTGGCTGGAAAGCTCGCCGTCGATGTGCCGGTACCCGCGATCATTTTGGATATTTTTCCGGTGTACAGGTTGACCGCGTAGATTTCGCCGTCGTTGTCCTGCGCAAAGGATGCGATGCCGGACATCGGTGAGGACACTTCGCTGCGCGTTGCTGCGCCTTTAGGATCGGACAGTCCGAATACGCTGCCGCTGATAAAATCCGCAAAAATGTAGCTGCCAGCAAGGGCCGGAACTGCTGTGCCGCGATAAACGTAGCCACCGGTGATGGATGTGCCGATGCTGTGATCGTATTCAGTAATCGGCATCACCGGATTGGGTGACGCCGTGCAATTTGCGTAGAGATGTGACCCTTCATAACAATTCCAGCCGTAGTTTTTTCCGACCTGAATCAAGTCGACTTCTTCCCACGCGTTTTGCCCGACGTCGGCCGCCCACAAATCGCCATTCACGCGATCAAAACTCCAACGCCAGGGATTGCGTAAACCCAAAGCAAAAATTTCAACCCTGACTAAAGGATCGGATACATAAGGATTATCCGGAGGAATGGAATAATAGGGTGCTGTTGTAAAATTATCAACATGTAATCTTATCATTTTTCCCAACAGGGAATTTCCGTTTTGTGAGTTGTTAGCCGGGTCGCCACCACTGCCGCCATCACCAATTCCCAGATATAGATTTCCATCCGGTCCAAAAATTAATTTACCACCAGTGTGATTTGAAAAAGTAGGATGGGGAACGGTCATCAATAAAACTCCGGTGCTTTCATCTGCAGCATTTGGATTGGCAATTTGTGTTTGAAACCTGGCGATGGCGAGGTCACCTGCTGTGTTGGTGTAGTACACAAAAAAATACCTGTTATTTTCATAGTCAG
>JANMQQ010000260.1:0-7205 GCA_031370545.1 Gammaproteobacteria bacterium | reverse complement strand
GTTTCCACTCGCGCCACCGAGGGATTGGAGGAGCTCCACAAAACCTTGTCGGTGATGTCCCGTGTGCTGCCATCCGAATAACTGCCGTTCGCATGCAAGCGCTGTGTTAAACCACGTGGCATGGACAACACAGCGGGTGTTATTGCAATGGACTGCAACGCCACATCGGAAACAGTCAACACCGAATCGACGGTCATGCCGGCGAAGGTTGCCGAGATCACCGTTGTTCCTACGCTCAGCGCTTTCGCCACACCCTCGCTGCCCAAATCATTGCTGATTTTTGCAATGCGCGGATTCTTAGAACTCCAGACGACACTGGCGGTGTAGTCCTGAGCTTCGGTATAACCGCGACCCAACACGCTAAACGCCAGTGCGGTGCGCGGCGCAATGGTGGGATCGTGTGGCGTAATCCCTATAACGTAAAGATTCCCATCAGCCACGTTCACATTTACGCTGCCCTGCACGCCGCCGTAGCTTGCAGAAACTGCAACAACCTTTCCCGCGCTGGATTGCAGTGCTGTCACCAACCCTGCACTGCGTCCTTCCTTGATAACCGTAAAAACTGCGGTATCGGACGTGGCCCACTTCGCCACTTTAGAAATATCAATCGTGCTGCCGTCCGGGTACACGCCGGTTGCTGCGAAGTATTGTTTGGTGCCTACCAACATATTCGCGTACGGCACTGCGGGTTGGCCTTTTGGCGCAACATATATGGATTGCAATTTCACTGCTGTAGTGCGCGCCGTAACGGTAGGCGAAGCCACGCTCTCGCCGTCGGATGACACCGCCGTCACACGGAAATAGTACGTGCTTTCATTGCGCAAACCAGTGACGGTATAGGGTGATGAGACATTCACAACGCGGTCATCAGCGCTGCTGGTCTTGCCGGTAGCGTTCCAGTAAAGAGTGTAAGACGTGGCGCCTGGCACTTCGTCCCACGCCACGAGTGCTTCGGCATCCGCGCCTACTGCCGATAGCTGCTGCGGCGCCTCCGACTGGGAATAGCACCCCGTTAACAACAGTGTTGCGCATAGCCACAACAACGCGGCCCCACATTGCTTGACATTAATTTTCATAACGACACCTCGTATGCTTCGACGTTGAAACGCAAAATCATTGCGCTTGTCTGCATCAACGTGACCACGACGAGGAATATTCCGTTGTCGGATGAATTATTTTTACTGGAGCGGTTTCAGGTCACTTGCGTGGTTTGACTTACCGCTAAAGGGTAGGGTGCATTGCCTGCTCACGCACTTGTTGCGCGAGTTTTTGCAGAACGTCGGGCTGAGTCGCAGCGACCAGCACGAAGGTCAACGCGTCTTTATTCCAGACACACATGCTCAAACTCTGGAAGGCTTCACATTGCGGTACGGCGACGCCACGCACACCGGGTTCGGTGCTGACGTACTGGGTGATGCGCTCGTGTTGCGCATTTTCGTACATGTAGATGCCGGAGGCGTAGTCACCGGCGGGCAACAGACGACCGCCCAATAGTTGATACCCGGCACTGGTTAAATCAGCCGGGCCGACTTGCGTGCCTAAACGACCCGACAGCCACTTCATCAGATGGTCTTTGTCAGCGGCGGGGACCTCGACCGCATGACGGCCCTCGCGCACGTAGAAACGATGTGCGTCGTAGGCATGTTGTTGCGCTGATGCAGTGACGAGGTTCTGCGACTGGCCTACGCCGGAGTGCAACAGCCATCCCGCGCTGCCGCCGACCGCGAGCCACGCGACGGCTGCGGCAATACGACCCCGCCACGGATTTTTTTTCGTCATAGGCGCCTCGGCTTGACATAAGGATAAAACGGCTGCGGGCATAGGCTCGTCCAAACTCGCATCGAACTTGCCGTGCAGTTGCTGGTTGAGCATGCGGTACTGTTTTACCTGCCGGGCTTTGCTGGGGTGCTCTTTGAGAAACGCTTCCACGTCAGCGCGCTGCGCTGCGTTCAATTGGCCGTCGACATAGGCGTGCAAATACGCGTCGCTGATGGGTGGTGAATTTGATGTCATTACGGCGCACCTCCGCTTTCATCCGCACCGAAGATCTGCTGCCGTAGCGTTTCGCGCGCGCGGTGCAAGCGCGACATGACCGTGCCGAGCGGAATATCCAGAATGCGGGCGGTATCCTGGTAACTCCAGCCTTCCAGGCACACCAATAGCACGACTTCTTTGTGTTCCGCAGGCAAGCGCAGCAACGCGGCACCCAGGTCGTCCAACTCACCGTCTTCGGGTTGAACCACGGGAAGGTCTAACGTCGCCGCGTCGAAATCCACCAGCACCGGCCCGGATTTCGCGCTACGCAAACCATCGACAAACAGGTGATGCATGATCGTGAACAGCCATGCCTTGAGATTGGTTCCCGCCTGGTACTGGCGCGCGCGAAGCAGCGCACGCTCCAGGCAGTCCTGCAACAAATCGTCGGCGCGTGTACGGTCGCCCGTCAGCGCGCGGGCGTAACGTCGCAACGCAGGTGCATGCTCCAACAGCGAACGCCGAAAGTGTTCCATGCTCAACAAGGCATCAGTTTAGTCCCGCATCATACCTACGCAGAAGCAGCGCAACACCGGTTTGCATTGTTTTGCCGTCACCTGCATATAACGACGGACACCCCGCAGTTATTCCCGTGCGCCGAAATATTTCCGCTGCTGCGCGCCCAAACTCCGAACAAATTTTTGAACAGATGCAGTAGCATTCTGCTTCACCGTCCACCGCCGTCGTTGCCGTCATGGAACTCATTGAAACCAGCCTTGCCCTGATTCTTGCCGTGGCCTTGGTGGGTGCAGCGGCGCGGCGCGTGCCGGTGCCGTTGCCGATTTTGCTGATCCTCGCCGGAGTGGCGTTGAGCTTTCTGCCGCTGCTGTCCGACATCGCACTGGATCCGAGCATTTTCTTTTTGCTGTTCATTCCGCCGTTGTTATTCGGCGACGGCTGGCAGTTTCCGAAACGTGAATTCGTGTTGTATCGCTATTCGATTTTGATGCTGGCGTTCGGGCTGGTGTTCGCTACCACGTTGGTGGTGGGATATGTCGTGCACTGGCTCATTCCGTCCATTCCGCTGGCGGCAGCGTTCGCGCTTGGTGCGGTGGTTTCGCCCACCGATGCGGTCGCCGTGTCGGAAGTGACACGCAAATTGAAGCTGCCTGCGCGCATGGTTGCCGTGCTCAGCGGTGAGAGCTTGATTAACGACGCTTCGGGTCTGGTCGCGTTCAAATTCGCGGTCGCGGCGGTGGTGACCGGCACGTTTTCACTCGCGGACGCGAGCTTGACATTTACGCTGATCGCAGGCGGCGGCGCGGCCGCGGGCCTGGTGGTCGCGTTCGTCATTCAGTGGCTGCGCTTGCAACTGCAACGCGGTGGCATGGAAGACCCGGCGGTGCAAATCGCGTTGTCATTGCTCACGCCGTTTGCCGCCTACCTCGCTGCCGAAGCAACACATGTATCCGGAATTTTGGCGGTCGTCGCGGCAGGCGTGTACGCAGGTCTTGACGATAACAAGCACATGACGCTGGAAACCCGCATGAAAGCCTGGAGCGTGTGGGAAATGGTGTTGTTCCTGTTCAACGGACTGGTGTTTGTATTGCTGGGATTGCAGCTGCCCGGCGTGTTGAGCCGCATTGAAGGCTATACCTGGACTGAACTGCTGTCGTACGCGCTGGTGGTGTGGCTCACGGTGGTATTGGTGAGATTGATCTGGATCTTCCCTGGCTCGCAGGTGTCGTTGTGGCTGAATCGCCTGCACTACCCACATCTTACCGCACCGCGCCCACGCGACTTGTTCATTGCCGGCTGGGCTGGCATACGCGGCGCGGTCACCTTGGCAGGCGCCCTGTCTCTACCTTTAATGGCCGGGGCGCAATTTTTTCCGGCGCGCGATCTGCTGATTTTTCTGGCCACCAGCGTGATTGTTTTTACGCTGGTGGTGAACGGTCTCACCTTGCCGCTGCTGATCCGCCGGATGCGGGTCACCGATGATGGCACGATGGTGCGTGAAGAACGCAGCGCGCGGGTTGCAGTGAGTCACTCCGCCATCGACGTATTAACCGAGCAACTGAAACATCAGGACAAAATCGCCGACCGCGAATTTACCAACGCCCTGATCGGCGAATACGCTCTGCGCATTCAACACGCCGATGATACAACCCGCTCCGACTCCGCTGTGTCTAACCGCATTGCGGCCGAGCGGGCGATGCGGCTGTATGCGCTCGCGGCTGAACGTCGCACCCTGCACGCGCTGCGTGACGCACACGAAATCAACGAACAAACCCTGTTTGCGATCCAACGTGAACTCGATTTCCGCGAAGCGGGCCTGACCATCACCGCACCCGCGCAGCACGTCGACGCGCCGAAGCAGGCGACCTAACATAAAATGTCGCGCTCAGCTTCCCTGATTTAATCGCGAGCGCACATACAGCTCTTCAACCGCTTTTCTGGCCCACGGCGTTTTACGTAAAAACATCAAACTCGATTTGATACTCGGATTGGTGGTGAAACAGCGGACGGTGATCCTGCTGCCTAATCCCGCCCAGCCATATTGCTCAACCAAGCGGGTAAGCACTGCTTCGAGGGTGATGCCATGCAATGGATCATTTTGTTGCGGGTCGTTCATTCGCACACCGGGGCTGAGCAACAGTGAGCGGATTCTAGCATCCGGAGTCGGTCGTGGATCGCGGCATTGCGATAGCATTGCGAGTCGACATTAACCCGCACAAAAAAAAGCCGCCCTATGACGGGCGGCGCGCGGAGGAGTATTGAGGTACTTAAAATTATGCTTCGAACACCATGGATGTTGGCGATGCGAATGCCACCGCACACGCCACAGCTTCCACGATGGCGCCTGCCGCATCGCGCAATACCACGATGTCGTCGCTGGTGCGCGCGCAACCGTCTGCGGTTTTGACACAGTCAACGCGCATCGGGGTGGTTTGGGTGCCATCAACCGGATCGTGCCAGACCACTTCGTCGCCAGAATGCAATGGTTCTTCCAGAAAGAATTCTGGCGCGAGACTGATGTCTACAAAAGACCCTTCGTGACGAGCACGCAAGGGCACGGGGTATTCCTCGACGCTGGAAAAGACCGATGCGGAGTCCTTATCGCATACCCAGCCATATTGGTTTGACCAAAATCCTCGTTCGCACTCAGACACGATTACGTAGGTCATGTTGCTGAACCCTCTCGTCGATCCGTACCACACCCGTTGTGGTACGTGAGAGTTCAAGCTAAGTCGTCAAGCTGAAAACTTCATTAAGTGCCCCTAAAAAATTACCGGGTATCGACGTAAACGATTGTTAACAGCAATTTCGAGGCACTCAACCGCGTCACCTCGGCGAAGGGATGAAAGCTCAAAACTCTTTTTGCACTTTCTCGATTGACGTCCGCAATGCCTCGTAGCTGTCAGAAAAACCGCGTCTGACGCGCTCCCAGGCGGCGGCTGAACTTTGTTTAAGCTGACCGTACCAATCGGCCACTTCAGTACGCTGTTCGCGCAGGTTGCGGATCGAGGCGCGCGCGCTCCCACGTGCTGCGTTGTCCATCTGGCTCCACTGTTTGTCGAGTCGATCTTCCATCTGGACAATGCGTGCGTCCAAGTCTTCTAACCTTGTCTTGGCGCTTTTGAGGGCATCGTCTTTCTGCGCAACGGTGTAGTTTTTTATCGCGTCTGCCGCGGCTTCGACCTTTTTGCTCATGTCTTTGCGCGCCGCATCATCTGCGGTTGCGGGTGAGCTTGCTGCGGCCGATCCAAGTAACAGTAGAGTGAGAAAATATGTTTTGGCGTTGCTATTCATGGCTGCTCTCGCTTTAAAAAATACTGGACGGGACGGTACTGCGACGGTGTTTAGCGCGCCCTAAAACGGGGTGCCGCCAAACACTAAAGCCTTGCGCCCAGGCGGGCTTGATCAGGCAACCGCGCCTTTGGCGTAAACGATCTGCACATTCATGGGAATCCCATCGCCTCGGTCAAGCGCCTGAATGTCGGCGAGATGCTCGCGCTTGAATTGTTCTAATTTGTCGGCGGGAAGCTGGTTGACCAACCCGCGAAAACCGGCGTTCCACACTACATCCCACCATTCATCGGTGGTCGCAAGCGTGTAGCTGAGATCGGCGCGCACGGTCTTGACATCAAGCAGTCCGGCAGCGCGATATAGCGCCGTGAACTTGTCCTCGCTACCGACCCGCTTCCAGCTGAACTCGGGTGGCTCGACGCCATAACTTTTGATGCGTTGCAGAAACAGATCCACATTGGGCGCGAACGCGGTGTCGAAAAATGCGTTACACACCACCGTACCGCCGGACCTCACTTTGCTGGCGATGTGCATGAGCTGCGTGAGCATGTCGCTGACAAAGAACAGTCCGAACGAGCAGTTGGCCGCGTCAAAACCGCGCTCGGGCAAGGTCATGGCCTGCATGTCCATTTCAACAAAATTGAGATTACTTAATGCACGAGCCTGAGCAGTGCGACGTGCTTGCTCGAGCATCCCGGCTGAGAAGTCAAGCCCGGTTACCTGACCACCCGGCAGATGCGACGCAAGCGCGCTGGCAGCGATACCTGTCCCGCAGGCGACATCCAGCAAATGCTCATCTCCGCGCAACGCAAAGATCTCCGGTAAGCGTGCCGCAGCCAGCGTAAAAAATCGCTGGGGCGCACCACCGTACCCCGCAGCCACGGTGTTGAACGTGTTTTGGATAAGCTGTTTACGTTCGGCGTCGTTCATGGCGGGTTCTTCGTGAGCGTGGCGCGACGATGACTATCGCGGCTGCACGGCGCACCAGTTGAAATCCAACGCAACACTTTGAAAAAATTGGTGGCCAGGAGTGGAATCGAACCACCGACACGAGGATTTTCAGTCCAACTACAAATTATGCTTCCATTATAACTCAATGACTTATCGTGGTTCGAACCATTTGATATGCACAAGTTTTGTAACTATTCAGCGCCTTCTCCAACAAACGCTGGCATGTCACCCTGAAACAGCAATGTCAGCGCCTCACTGGCGGCGACGCCGTGTTTGCGGCAGGTCGACAGATAGCCGCGAATACGACAGAACGTTTGAGCGCCTTCCAGGGAGCGAAAGCAGCCGGATATTTTCTGCTGGACTTTAGTCATGCGCAGATCGTTCTCGCCCTGATTGTTGGTGAACGGAACAATGGGGTTTTCCATGAAGCGCAAGACGTCGTTTTCGTAGTTGATCAAGCGCTCCAACAG
>JANMQQ010000257.1:0-24038 GCA_031370545.1 Gammaproteobacteria bacterium | reverse complement strand
CGCCTTCAAGGCCAGCCGCAAGTAGCGATCAAGGTTATCCATGTGCTCCGCTTGAATTGCTCGCTTCGCCAAGTTGTTGAATACCGCGTCGAGTGCCACCGCTTGAGCCGTAAGCGTAGCCTCGGCCCCCGAAAGGTTGCCCGCGTTTACGCTTTGCACCTGCCCTTTAAGAACGTCCACGCAATCGTTCAGCGACAAGCCAGGGAAGAACGCGTAGTCAATCGCCGTAGAGGCGTTTCCCGCAAACGGGGACAGTGCAGCTTCCGCCAGCAGAGCCTCGGCCGTTTTACCGGGCTCCGCCTGGACGGTGAGAAGGCGGGCCTTGTCCGGTTGCTCCTTGATTCGTTTCCCGCTCATCGAGCCACCTCCATCGACCGCATTGAGTAATACGCGAGCGCCGCCGGATCGGTTGCGCACATATGCAAAACTTCGTCGATGGCCGGTTGGTGCGTTTCGCCGATGTTGGTGAGCCATGCCTTGATCGCCACCACAGCCGGATCGGTTTGCAGCGCGGCCACGATGTCGGGCTTGTTCTCGCGTATCGCAGGGAGCCATCGTTCTATTGCGGCTTGATCGCCGGTCAATTCAATTTGCCCCGTGACGGTCAGCGTCATCACCACGCCGTCGTTAGCTGCCTGCCGAATGAGCGCGCTCATACCAACACCTTTACGGGTCCGCCAGAACCCCCCTTTGAAAACGTAACATCGTTACAACCCTTGCCGTTGCTGGATTTTTCGGGGTTTTCAATTCGTAACACGTTCACTGCCGTTACGTTGCCAAAGTCGCTAGAACCCGCGCCGCGATTGGGTTGTAACGATGTTACGTTTTTAGAACCGGGTAGGTAGCGATTGAATGACTCGGTGAATTGGTCAAGGTGGTATCCCTTCGCAACAACAGTACCGAGCCGAACGCTATTCGAGACAACGCCGAACGGTTTTAAGAGTCGCGACAGTTTGTTTTTTGATATGGGTTTGCCGTGATCGTATTCAGACCAAGGCGCGTCCTCAATTCCGTTGAGCGTATTCACCAGATCAGCGGATGAAATGCGGTCCACACACTTGGTAGCAAATACCGCGCTAACATCCGCCAGCAGCCGAACACGAATTGAGTCATCGTCATTTTCCGCGTTCAATGCAAGTGCGGCATCCTTGACTAATTTCGGCCAATGGCCCCCGGCTATTTGTGCGATAGCAAACAGCGGGCGCCAGTTGTCAGCGACGCGGTTGTACATGCTCTCGGGCATTACCGGGTCAATGCGTTTTATCTGTGGGTAGTGATCGCGGCACCAGCGCGCCAGCTTCCGGCAAAGCACTTGCTCGGCGTCGATGTGGCGCATATCAAACTTGCGTTGTATCTCGCCTTTCATCGCCCGCTTCAGCCGAATGATGATCGACCGATCCTTGAGCGTTCCGGGTAATTCTCCGATGCCCGCCAAGGCGACAGGACTAAACACTTTAAATTGGCGGACCTCGTTACCATCCCCTTCGCAACGCATGACAACGCCGCCGCGCTTATGACCGCTATTCAATGCGCCGCGCAATTCTTCGTTGTCGCGTAAATGCGAGTCGCATTCGTCGATGAGTAAGGTCGGCTGATACTTGTCGATCAGGCGAAACAAAACGGCGGTCGATAGATTTTCCACACGTACCGACTTCGGCGTCATCGTTGCCGTCACGTCGAGCAGGTGAGTTTTCCCGCAGCCTTTTTCCGGCGCAAAACCATTTAACCTTGGTGAGTGAATAAAGGCGTCAACGCAATGGGTGTGCGCGATCCATAGCGGTACGGCAATATCCGCGTGTGCGGGTAACGCCATATATGCGTTGATTGTTGACCTCACTTCGTCCAGCAGCTCCACACCATCCACGGGATGCGGCCACGGGTCAGGCTCGGCCAAGTCAACGGCTTGGCCTTGCGCGTTATCGTCGCCTGCTGCGCCACGCGTTTTTTTAACTTCTGCGTCCAGCGTTGATACACGAACGCCTAATTTTCCGGCTGCGGACTCGCGCACCCGGTCGTACTCAATCGGCGACAGTTGCGCCAATTCACCTACCGTTTTGAGCGTGGACGCTTCCGCATCCAGCGCGCCCAATGCGGCGAAAATCTTTTCTGCGTCATCCGCCATTGGCCACCTCTGTTGCGCAGATCGCGCAAAGCCAACCGCCATCGCGGACGATATACGGGTTGCCGCAGTGGTCGCACAACGAACATAAATCGCCGAATTCAATGTGGTCGTGGCCTTCGCGAAACGCCAGGTCGATTGCGAGCCGCAAATCTTTGGATAGTTTCGGCTCGGACAATTTTCGGCGTGATGGTGCAACCGATTTCAGCAGCGTGACGGCGCGTTGAATCGTGGTTAAATCCGATGCGGAATGAATCACGCCGCGAGCGTGTTCAGCTCGCGCAAGCTCCGTGACGATGATCGCGTGATCGACTTCGGCTTGATGAGCTCGGCGTGATTGGATACGTCGAAGGTCGGCGGGTGACTTCTCGGTCAGTCCACCTTTCCACCCGCAGTGATGGCAATACCAAACGGCTTCGGTGACGTTGACACTTAAGCATCGGTCGGATTTCTTCTTGCGCGTGTGGCTGCATTGCGGACACGTAGCGCGCCAATTGCCGCCGTGAATTGCCGGGACCACGATTCCGAAATCTGGGAACGTTTGCGCGGCATGGCGGTGTTGCGTAGAAGCTGCGGCGTTTTTGTTGGTGGTCACTTCGAGCCCCCACCGTTGCGGCTTTCCGCGATGCGGGTCTGAATCCAGTCGTTTATTTCGGACTCGACCCATGCACTCGCCCGCCCGCCGGGCGATAACGAGATGGGCGGTGGAAATTCGCCTTGCTGGATGAGTCGATAAATTGTGCTGCGCTTGTAGCCCGTTGCAGCTTCGACCTTGGGCAGTCTGAGTAGATTTTGCGTTGCCATACTATAAGCCTCCATTGGATGGCTAATTCTGTTCGCGCGTGCGCCTTATGAAAAAATGGTCAGATTAGTTTTTTTCCTGATTTGATTTTGCCATGGTCCTGCTTGAGGTATCGCTTCAACCTCGCTTCAGCGGTACGGCGGTAATGGGCGCGAGCTGCTTCTACACCTAGCTTCGGCAGCTCCGTCAACGTTCGACATAACGGCGTATGGCAAGCGACCAGGAAACGGATGAATGGGCCGCCAGCTTCGAGTGTGTGCGGATTTACAGACGAACCGGGCAGTTCACCAAAAGCTTCGCACCAGACACCGGCTAGGTTGTTAACGAAACGCTGTCGTGACACGCGCCCATTATTGCGCTTCCGATCAGTATTTGGTTTTAGCTTCCTGAGAGCATCCGCATGGGCGGCGTCAGCATAAAGCGCGAGCGTTTCAACAGATGTTATGGCGGCTTGGATGATGCCGGGGACGTCGCAAGGTTTGGCTGCTTTGAATAGCAAAGCAGCAAAATTTAGTCGCGTCCGCAGGTCGTAAGATGTTCCAATAAGTTGGCTAAGTTTTTTTGCTGTTTTACTTATCGCGTTTAGTTTCTTTACGATTTTATGGGGCGGGTCTTTTCTATCAGAACAACAACACTGAAGGAAGTCGATCGCGGCATTTTCAAGTTGCTCCTCAAACTTCGACCGTTTATTTTTCAACAACCGTTTTCCAGTTGCTTTCAGTATGTGTTCAAAATCTGCTTTTTCGTAGACCAAGTAAGCTCCTTCTTCGTCTCAATTTTAAGAGAGCGAGTCAAGTTGATCGAAGTGGTCAATGTCGCCGGATACGCTTTAGTGCTTTTCCAACGCA
Source organism: Gammaproteobacteria bacterium (assembly GCA_031370545.1). GTDB lineage: Bacteria > Pseudomonadota > Gammaproteobacteria > SG8-11 > SG8-11 > UBA6921. Next base: position 20,269 of record JANMQQ010000257.1, on the reverse strand, counting down.
TAGACCTGCTCGACCGGAGAAAGCAAATAACCATCCCTTCTGTTTCTGTCCATTCTGTTTGCGCATTTCAGTTGCAGCGGCAAGATCAACGACAGCCAGGTTCGCACGTGCTTTCTCTCTCAGAGCCAACGCGTCATCTTCTGTTGAAGGTCCGGGACCAAACGCTGCGTAAATCGCTACGTAAAACCCAAAAATTGCAAACCACGCAAAAAACAAGAATCCAAAAACTTTAAGGATTGTGAGTGTTGCAAATGGCTCAGACGCAATATCGATTGCCTCGCCGCCGCTCTTTAGGACCAGCAAGACAATCACAGCACCGAATGCGATACGGACACTACGAATAAGTATTCGACTCAACATGCATTGAAGCGTGAACCAAGAACGATATTTTTTCCGCAAGTTCTGAATTCGCTCAACTTCGGCGGCGATTCGCTCCTCGCGAGAGATGTTGCCATCACCAGAAGCAACAACATCGTCATCAAGCCTGGATGTAGTCAAGCCGCGCTACCTCGTAGCGGTATCACATCCGCCCCGACCTTCAGCTTGTCCAAGTAATCCGCCCATTGCTGCATCATCCGGCGTCGTTCTGGAAGATGCGCCGTGCGGTTGTAGGCGCGCCCGTTTGGGTCTTTCACCGCGTGGGCCAATTGGTGTTCGATCAGGTCAGGGCGCACGCCCAGCACTTCATCAAGAATCGTTCGCGCCATGGCGCGGAAGCCGTGGCCGCTCATCTCATCTTTGGCGATGCCCATACGCCGGAATGCCGCGAGGATGGCGTTGTCGCACATCGGGCGACTGCTGGAACGCGCACCGGGGAACACATACGTTCCGTGTCCGGTCAGCCCGTGAAGCTCGCGCAAGATCGCAACCGCTTGTGTTGCGAGCGGGACGATATGTTGTGTGGCCGTCTTGGTGACGTTGTAGCGCCACTCGGTGGCATCAAGGTCGATGTCTTCCCAGCGGGCGCCGCGTAGCTCACCGGGGCGAACGAAAACCAGTGGGGCGAGCTTGAGCGCGCATTGCACGGCGAATGTTCCTTGGTAGCCATCGATTTGGCGAAGTAGCGCGCCGACGTGCTTCGGGTCGGTAATAGCAGCGAAGTGTTCGCCCTTCACTGGCGGCAGGGCGCCGCGTAGGTCAGCCGTAGGGTCGCGCGTAGCGCGACCGGTTGCAACTGCATAACGGAATACTTGCCCGCACGCGGCAAGCGCACGGTGTGCGGTTTCCAGTGCGCCACGGGCTTCGATGCGACGCACGACAGATAGAATCTCAGGGGCGCTGATATCGGCGATGGGCTTGCCGCCGATCCACCCGAAGATATCGCGCTCAAATCGACGGATCATTTTGTCGGCATGGCTCGTTGCCCAATTCGGCGAGTGCTTCCCGAACCATTCACGCGCGACGATTTCGAAGCTATTCGCGGATCGTTCCACCCGCGCCGCACTGAGGGCTTGCCGGTTCGCGCTGGGGTCGATGCCTTCGGCCAACAGTGTGCGGCACTCGTCGCGCCGCTCCCGCGCACGCTTCACGCTCACATCGGGGTAGACGCCAAGTGACAGAAGTTTTTCCTTCTTATCGAATCGGTATTTCAGTCGCCACCACTTTCCACCGGTAGGAGTTACCAGAAGGAACAGCCCTTTTTCATCGGAAACCTTGTACGGCTTCGGCTTGGGCTTCGCATTGCGGGCAGTGGTATCGGTCAGGGCCATTGGGGGTAACTCATTTTGGGGGTAGCCAGTTACCCCCGAAACTTACCCCCACTTACCCCCGGATGTCAAAGGACGTTGATGCTTCACGCTGGACGTAGAACACGCAAAAAAGCCCGAGATTATCGGGCTTCTTGGTCATTACTGGACGTTCTTGGAAGTTGAATTGGTGGCTATGGGTGGACTCGAACCACCGACCTCAGCATTATGAGTGCCGCGCTCTAACCAGCTGAGCTACATAGCCGTGACTGCGGAAAACGAAGGGCGGGATTCTCCCAGATTACACGTTGAAACGGAAGTGCATGACGTCGCCATCATGCACGACGTACTCCTTGCCTTCCAGACGCCATTTGCCGGCGTCTTTGGCGCCGGGCTCACCTTTGTACTGGATGAAGTCGTCGTAGGCGATGACTTCGGCGCGGATGAAGCCTTTTTCAAAATCGGTGTGGATGACGGCCGCCGCTTGCGGTGCGGTGGCGCCGACTTTGACGGTCCAGGCGCGTACTTCTTTTACGCCCGCAGTGAAATAGGTTTGCAGACCGAGCAGGCTGTAGCCACCGCGAATCACGCGATTTAAACCCGGTTCGTCCTGGCCCATGGTGGCGAGAAATTCTTTTTTCTCGTCGTCGCTCAATTCGCCTAGCTCGACTTCAATCGCAGCGCACACCGGCACGACGACGGCGCCTTCCTGCGCGGCATGTTTACGCACGGCGTCGAGGTGCGGATTGTTTTCAAAGCCGTCTTCGGCGACGTTGGCGATGTACATGGTGGGCTTGGCGGTGAGCAGGTGCAGGTCGTAAAGCAGTTTCAGTTGCTCGGCGCTCAGGCCCATTGCGCGTACCGGTTTGGCCTGATTGAGTTGTTCGCGGACTTGTTCGCACAATTTGTTTTTTATGATGGCGTCTTTGTCGCCCGCCTTGGCAGTTTTGCCGAGGCGATGCAGCGCTTTTTCCACCGCTTCGAGGTCAGCGAGCGCGAGTTCGGTGTCGATGACTTCGATATCGCTGAGCGGATTGACCTTGCCGACCACGTGAATTACGTTCGGGTCTTCGAAGCAGCGCACCACGTGCGCGATGGCATCGGTCTCGCGGATGTTGGCAAGAAATTTATTGCCAAGACCCTCGCCCTTCGAAGCGCCTTCCACTAAACCCGCGATGTCGACAAATTCCATCGTGGTGGGCAATACGCGCTGCGGGTTGACGATGGCGGCGAGTTTGTCGAGGCGCGGGTCGGGCATCGGCACCACGCCGACATTCGGCTCGATGGTGCAAAACGGATAATTTTCCGCCTGAATACCCGCCTTGGTCAGCGCGTTAAACAGGGTGGACTTGCCGACATTCGGCAGTCCGACGATACCGCATTTGAATCCCATGGAAACTCCTGAAAATCTTACTCGCTGGCTGGTGGTGGAGTCAGGCTATGCAGGTGTTGCATGGCCTTCTGAATTTCGCCGCCGATGAGTTGCGGCGTGTAGATGGCAGCTTCTTTGATCGCAGCGTGGATCGCATCGCGATCCAGCGGCGCAGGTGCGCCCAATACATAATTCGTCACGTCACCACTCGTGCTGGGTCGGCTGATGCCGATGCGCAAGCGCATAAATTCATTGCCGCCCAACTGATCAATGATGTCGCGCAGGCCGTTATGTCCGGCGTGCCCGCCACCTTGTTTTACTTTTAATGCACCAGCCGGGACATCCAGCTCATCGTGTGCAACCAGAATGTCGGTGATCACGATTTGGTAGAAATGCGCGACGGCACGCACGGCCTGACCGCTGCGATTCATGAAGGTGTTAGGTTTGAGCAGCCACACGTCGTGATCGGCGAAAGAAACTTTGCCGACCTCGCCGTGAAACTTGGCTTCAAGCCGGAGCTGCGAGCCTGCATTTCGCGCCAAAAAGTCCACAAACCAAAAACCGGCGTTGTGCCGCGTAGCTTCGTACTTCGCGCCTGGATTTCCCAGGCCAACGATGAGCGAGGTGCGCGACGCCAAGGCCGGTTTTCCGGATAGCGACGGTTAAATAGCGCTGCGTTACTTGCCCTTGCCTTCGGGCTTGGCTTTGGCATCTGCTGCTGGAGCAGCGGCTGCGCCTGCGGCCGGAGCTGCGCCTTCCGCTGTGGCGGCGGCTGCAACCGGTGCGGCTTCTTCAACGATGGCTTGTGGTGCGTGCACGCTGGCGACCGGCAAGTCATGATCCGGCCCCTGAATCAGCGCAACGATCTGCACACCGGCGGGTACTTTGAGATCAGATAAATGAATCGACTGGTGCAGGCTCAGGCCCGACATGTCGGCGGGGATAAACTCCGGCAGGTCTTTAGCCAGGCAACGCACTTCAATGCTGTTCATCAAGTGCGACACGACACCACCCTGGGTTTTGACGCCCGGCGACAATTCCGCGCCGACGAAATGCAGGGGCACGTGCATGGTGATGCGCTGCGTGTCGCTGACGCTTTGAAAATCAGCGTGGATAAGCTTGTTGCGTGCGGGGTGGCGTTGCAGATCGCGCAATACGGCTTTGTGATCTTTGCCGCCAATCTTCAGCGTAAGAATATGCGAGTAGAACGCATCGTTTTCCAGCTTGCGTGCCAGCTCTTTGTGAGTGACTTCCAGCATCATGGGCTCGTGGCCCGCGCCGTACATCACCGCAGGTACTTTGTCGGCATGACGCAAACGGCGGCTGCCGCCGCGACCGGTTGCCGCGCTGCGCACTTCCGCATTCAATAAAAATTCGTTACTCATCGCTATTCTCCACTGCCAATTTAAAGGAAGGCCCGAAATATTAATCCATGTATAAACTGCTTACCGACTCTTCACTGCTAATGCGGCGCATGGACTCCGCCAGCATGCCGGAAATACTCAATTGACGAATGCGCCTGCACGCTTTTGCTTCCGACCGCAACGGAATCGTGTCCGTAACTACTAATTCATCCAACACCGAATTCTCGATGTTTTCAACTGCCGCCCCTGACAACACCGGGTGCGTAGTGTACGCCACAACGGTTTTCGCGCCGTGGTCTTTTAACGCGCGTGCCGCTTGGCACAGGGTTCCGGCGGTATCGACCAGGTCGTCGATAATCACGCAAGAGCGCCCTTCCACGTCGCCGATGATATTCATCACCTGCGCTTCGTTGGGGCGCGGTCGGCGTTTGTCGATGATGGCGAGCTCCGCGTCATCCAGGCGTTTTGCGAGGGCACGAGCACGCACCACCCCGCCTACATCCGGCGAAACCACCACCAAGTCTGGATATTCTTTCTTCCAGATATCACCGAGCAAAATCGGCGATGAATAAATGTTGTCGACCGGCAGGCTGAAAAAACCCTGGATCTGATCAGCATGTAGATCAATGGTCAAGACCCGATCCGCTCCGCTGATTTCAATCATGTCTGCAATCAGGCGCGCAGTGATCGGCACGCGCGCCGAACGCGGGCGCCGGTCTTGGCGCGAATAGCCAAAATACGGGATCACGGCGGTGATACGTTGCGCCGATGCGCGTCGCATCGCGTCCGTCATCACCAGCAACTCCATCAAGTTGTCGTTGGTCGGCGCGCAGGTGGACTGAATTACGAACACGTCCCGACCGCGCACGTTGTCCAGTATTTCCACCATGATTTCGCCGTCGCTGAAGCGGCCGAGATGCACCTTGCCCAGCTCAATGTTCAGATAGTTCGCGACCGATTGCGCCAATTGTGGGTTGGCGTTGCCGGTGAACACCGTCATTTTACTCTCAGACACGTGAACCCCGTCGTTTCCGCGACTTTAACTAAAACTCATTACGGCTTTGCAAACACTACGTGCGTGTGTTGCCTAAAATGGCTGGGGTGCCAGGATTCGAACCTGGGAATGCTGGTATCAAAAACCAGTGCCTTACCGCTTGGCGACACCCCAAGTAATTCCGTCATCAACTGGCACCTTGCGCAACGCTGCGCATCAGGCATCCAGCTGCGCCCGCAACGGCGAGCGATTTAATCCTTGTGCAACAAAGCCGCGCCATTGCGGCGGCGTAAGTGCTGCGATTTCGCGAGCCCGCGTTTCCGTAGGGAAGGCGGCAAACACACAGGCACCCGTGCCGGTCATGCGCGCTGAGCTATATTTACCTAGCCAAGCCAGCGCTGCGGCGACCGCAGGGTAGCGCGCGCGCACGGTAGTTTCGCAGTCGTTTCTACCTATGCCCTCGAAGAAATCGCGTATTTTGATGGGCGAGGTGGTGCGTGTCAATTCCGGCAGGCTAAATATTTCCGCAGTGGACACGTGGCAGAGAGGGTGAATCACTACGTACCACGGTTCGGACGGCGAAATGGGCGTGAGGATTTCGCCGACACCTTCTGCCCAAGCCGCGTGACCGCGCACAAACACCGGCACGTCCGCGCCCAGCCGTACGCCGAGCTGCGCGAGCTGGTCGACGGTTTGCCCGGTGTTCCATAGTTCGTTTAACGCTACCAAGGTGGTTGCCGCATCCGAGCTACCACCGCCCAGACCGCCGCCCAATGGAATTTTTTTTTCGCAGCTAATGAGCGCGCCGAACGGAGTGCCGGTTGCGCTTTGCAATAAGTGCGCGGCGCGCACGGTGAGGTCGTGTTCCACCGGAACGTCGGCAATCTCAAGTACACGTTCGATGCGGCGGTCGTGCGTGATGTCAAAATTCAGCGTGTCGCATAGGCCGATAAATTGAAACGCGGTTTGCAGCAAATGAAAGCCGTCGGCACGACGCCCGACGATGTGCAGAAACAAATTTAATTTGGCTGGAGCAAGCCACGTCGTCAACTCCGCGCTCACTGCGTGATCCACTCGTCCACGAACAGGCGGAGCTGGGCGCGCCCATGGTGGGCGAAGATTTTCTCCGGCAGGTCAAAATTCCCCGCGCGGGTATAACGCTTGTATTCCACGTCCCAACCCGACTGACGCAGGCGCAGCAGCCGACCCGCATCGTCGAGCTCAAGCTGTTTTTCGGGAATGTGGTCAGGTCGGCCAATCACCCAAAGCTGAAGTGCATCCACCGGAATATCCCAACCGAAATGTTCGACCAGCAGAGTGCGCGCATCGCGGCCAGCGAACACCTGCTCGTCGGACAGACGCAGCACGCCGCCTTGTTCGGATCGGTTCAACCGCGCGGTGCCGCTGCCGACCGGGCCGCGAATTTCAACCAGGTAATTCGGGCCTTGCTGGGTCCAATGAATTGTCCCGCTCCAGCCGTCGTTGGCCATTTGCATGGCGATACGGCCGGTAAAGCTCCAGTGGTTTAGTGCTGCGAGAGTTTGATCACGAGCGGAAAATTTTTGTTGCAACTCGGTCGTCAACGGCGCGACCGATGAAGTGGTCGCGCAGCCGGTGACGATCAGGGCGAGTGCGAGGAGCGCACACCTCACAGACCAAAGCGCCGCATCACTGCAATAATGGATTTGTTGTCCGGCCAGGTCTTAAGGGCGCTATTCAAGACATTAATCGCCTCGTCTTTTTTTCCAGCAGCCAACAACACTTCTCCCAAATGTGCAGCAACTTCCGAGTCCTGAGTAAGTTCCAGGGCTTGACGTAGATAGTTAATGGCTTCGTTGTGGTTGCCGAGCCGAAACTGCACCCAGCCCATGCTGTCGATGATCGCGGCATCTTTTGGGTCCAGCGTCATTGCACGCTGAATCAAGCCGAGTGCTTCGCTGTAACGACTGGTGCGATCCGCCAGCGTATAGCCAAGTGCGTTCAAGGCTTGCACATTGTTCGGGTCAAGTTTAAGCACGCTGCGCAGATCGCGCTCCGCGATGTCCAAACGATTCAATTTTTCAGCGGCGATGGCATGTGCATAGAGCAAGTTGGTGCTGTCTGGCATTTCCGCCAGTGCCTTTTCGTAAATGTCGTAGGCTTTTTGGTGATTACCGGCTTCCAGATAAATATCGCCTTCCATCAAATACAACTGCATTGACTCCTGTGGAGTTGATGTTTTGATGGCGTGCAGCTTGGTTAACGCTTCCTCCACCAGCCCTTGCTTGGCCATCAACGCTGAAGTACGCAGGCGGGCGTTCAAGTAAAACTCGCCGCTCGATACCTGGTCATACCAATCCATCGCTTCCTCAGCAAAATTATTTTTCTCCGCGATCTGGCCCAGATAATAGCTGGCTTCAAAAGTGCGCTCGTGCAGTTTCAATAGCTGGAGCAGCAATTTTTCCGCGTGGTCATAGTGATTGGTTTGCAACGCAAGCAACGCAGTGGCGTACAACACATCGCCGTTGCCGGGTTCGCGTTCGGCAAGTTTGGTGTATTGAACGTAAGCGTCGTCAAAGCGTTTGATGTCGAGCAGCAGGCGGGCGTACGCCATGCGTACATTAGGATTTTCCGCTAACGGGCCACTTAACGCGGTGTTATAGATGCCCAGCGCTTCATCGACTTTATTCTGCATTTGCAAAATATGTGCGCGCAGCACCAGAGCATCCGGCCAGTTTGGTTTTAGTTTTAACGCGGCATCAACCTGATCCGAAGCCAATGGCATTTGATTGTAGCGTGCAGCAAGTTGTGCGTACGCCAGCAACGCATAGGGATCGTCGGCATGTTTGTGAGCGATTTTACCCATCACATCAAGTGCCGCGTCTTGATTTTTTTCGCGTGCAAGCTGGCTGGCAACTCGAATGTAGCTCTGCTTGGCATCATTCAACGCGACCAGGATCAATTCAAATTCTTGTGCGGCTGCGTCTGGCTTGCCGGAACGCATCAAACCGTTGGCCAGAAATTGATGTGCTTCCAGATTTTGCGGGCTGCGTGCCACCCACAGGCGCGCCATTTCCACGCCGAGCTCGGCATCCAACGCGACATCCGCGATGCGCGCAGCTCGCTCTATGACGTCAGGATCTTTTGATTCGCGCGCGGCTTTGGCATACACCTGCAACGCCGAGTCGAGTTGTCCGCGTTGCAGCGCCACTTCGCCGACCAGCAAGCCGTACATCAGCTCATTATTGTTGTCCGCTTTTGCGTTAGTGGGTTTGCTGGTGCCGAATACTGGCAAATCGCTGTCTTCATCCGAAGTTGTTCGCGCGACGTAGGGGCCACCGCAACCGGTGACGGTCAGGGCAGTGATCATCAAAACCAAAGGGATGTTTTTCATCGACGCTGGTACGCTCTCAATTTTGGGTGGTGCCACGTTTCAATTTAACGGCGCCACAGCCGCAGGGTTGAACCCGGGCTGTGGGACTATGCTCTAATCAACTTACAACTTGTTTGACCTGAATTTCGGAAAACGTTCTCATATCGCGCCAATTCGCATTGCGTCAGAATGAGAAAAGGGTTCACAAGCGCACGGTTCAGAACGATATAATAGTGTCGTTTTCTGAAAAACTCCTTTGTTTTCATTTCTTGAATCAAGTCAGGCTGCGGTATAACGGTATCTATGGCATTACTCGCTCTTGGCATTAATCATAAAACTGCGCCGATCGAAATTCGCGAAAAGGTCGCATTCGCCCCAGATCGTCTGGCGGATGCACTGCACGATCTGGTCTCGCGTCCACATGTCACCGAAGCAGCCATCCTGTCGACATGCAATCGCACCGAACTCTATTGCGGCCTGGATGACACCGACGGTCATGTGATCGTGGATTGGTTGAAGGAGTTCCACGCGTTGGGTGGTCACGACCTGCAACCTTTCGTTTACAACCATCCGGATCAACACGCGGTGCGCCATATGCTGCGCGTCGCAAGCGGGCTGGATTCCATGGTGCTGGGAGAGCCGCAAATTCTCGGCCAGATGAAGCAGGCGTTCGCAACCGCCAGCAGCGCAGGCACCATCGGCAAGTTGCTCGGGCGGCTGTTCCAACATACGTTCGCCGTTGCCAAACAGGTGCGCACCGATACCGCCATCGGTTCCAGTCCAGTGTCGGTCGCATTTGCGGCGGTGAGTTTAGCGAAGCAGATATTCTCAAATTTTCAAGACCACACCGTGTTGCTGATCGGTGCGGGCGAAACCATCGAGCTGACTGCGCGCCATCTAAAAGAAAGCGGTATTGGCCGCATGATCATTGCCAACCGTACGGTGGAACGCGCACAGGCGGTGGCGGCCGAATTCAACGCCTACGCAATCGCGCTGCCTGACCTTCCCAGTCATCTTGCCGAAGCCGATATCGTGATTTCCTCCACCGCCAGCCCGTTGCCGATCTTGGGCAAAGGTGCGGTGGAAACTGCACTTAAGCAACGCAAACACCGCCCCATGCTGATGGTCGACATCGCGGTGCCGCGCGACATCGAGCCCGAAGTTAGCGAGTTGGAAGACGTGTATTTGTACACGGTCGACGATCTGCAAGAAATCATCCAGGAAGGTTTGAAGTCGAGGCAGGAAGCAGCTAAGCAAGCAGAAGAAATTATTGATACGCAGGTGTCGCATTTCATGGGCTGGTTGAAGTCACTGGATGCGGTGTCGACCATTCGTGCGTTTCGCGAAACAGCGGAAGTTTATCGCGCTGCCGAGTTGGAAAAGGCCCGGCGTATGTTGGCCGCAGGTGTCGACCCCGCCAAAGTACTCGAACAGTTGGCGAACAATCTCACCAATAAAATGATGCATCACCCGAGTGCGCAAATTCGCCAGGCGGGCTACGACGGGCGCATCGAACTCATCGACGCCGCGCGCGAACTGTTCAACCTGAAACCCGAAAGCTAAAGTTTTGTGAAGCCCTCCATCCGCAGCAAGCTCGAGAAACTCTCGGAGCGCCTCGAAGAACTCAACGCGTTGTTGTCGCAGCCTGAGATCATCAACAATCAGGCGCAATTCCGCGCGCTGTCGAAGGAATATGCCGAGCTCACGCCAGTTGTTAACAATTTCAAAGAATATTTGCAGCAGCTGGCAGAAACCGCCTCCATGCAAAGCATGCTCAAGGATGAAGATCCCGAGCTGCGTGATATGGCGAAAGATGAGCTGGCACGTGGCGAGCTGCGCCAGACCGAACTCGAGCGCGAGCTGCAAAAATTATTGTTGCCAACTGACCCCAACGACGACCGGAATATTTATTTGGAAGTGCGTGCGGGCACCGGCGGAGACGAAGCGGCAATCTTCGCGGGTGATTTGTTTCGCATGTACACGCGCTACGCCGAGCGGCGTCGCTGGAGTATCGAAATCATCAACGAAAATCCGGGCGAGCATGGCGGTTACAAAGAAGTGATCGCCAAGATTATCGGCGCAGGCGCCTATTCGCGCATGAAGTTCGAATCAGGCACGCATCGCGTGCAACGTGTGCCCGAAACCGAAGCGCAAGGCCGGGTGCATACCTCGGCATGTACCGTGGCCATTTTGCCGGAGCCGGATGAGGTCGAGCAGGTTGACATTAATCCCGCTGACTTGCGGGTCGACACTTATCGCTCGTCGGGCGCTGGTGGCCAGCACGTCAACAAAACCGATTCCGCGATTCGCCTGACCCATCTGCCCACCGGCATTGTGGTGGAATGTCAAGATGAGCGCTCGCAGCACAAGAATCGCGCCCGCGCGATGTCGTTGTTGCAGGCCAAGTTGCTGTCCTCCGAGCAGGAAAAGCAGCGCTCGGAAATTGCCCAGTCGCGCAAACTGCAAGTCGGCAGCGGTGATCGCTCCGAGCGCATCCGTACCTATAATTTTCCGCAAGGTCGGCTTACCGACCACCGCATCAATCTCACTTTGTACAAGCTCGGTGCAATTGTTGACGGTGAGCTCGATGCCGTAATTGATCCGCTGATCAGCGAATACCAAGCCGAGCAGCTCGCCACGTTGAGTACCAATGAATAATGCAGTCACGCTCGCGCACGCACTGAGCGTAGCAACCGCGCGATTGCATGATGTCGAGATCAGTCCCCCGCCACTTTTTATTGCCGAAATATTGCTGGCGCATGTCATTCAGCAACCCCGTTCTTATCTGAAAGCGGGACCTGAGCGTGTGCTTGCCGCAGAGTCGTGGGCGACATTTCAAACGCTGGTCGAACGGCGCGCGCGCGGCGAGCCAGTGGCGTATCTCACCGGCCGACGTGAATTCTGGTCGCTGGATCTGGCAGTGAATGCAGCCACACTGATCCCACGTGCCGAGACAGAGCGCGTGGTGGAGCTCGCATTGCAGCGTATTCCGCTGGGTGCCGGTTGGCGCATTGCGGACTTGGGCACCGGCAGCGGTGCGATTGCGCTGGCCATCGCGCATGAGCGCCCGCGTTGTGCGGTGCTTGCAACCGATGTGTCACAACCCGCCCTGGACGTGGCGAAGTCGAATGCGGCGCGTTTAAAAATAAAAAATGTCGAGTTTCAACAAAGTGAATGGTTTGCTGCATTGGGCGGCAAAAAATTCAACGTGATCGTATCCAACCCCCCCTACGTCGCTGAGCATGACATTCACCTGCAGCGTGGCGATTTACGCTTTGAGCCGCAACTCGCATTGAGTTCGGGAGCGGACGGTTTGCGCGATCTACGCCGCATTGTGCAGGACGCCCCGGCCTATTTGTGCGCGGGCGGTTGGTTGCTGGTTGAGCATGGCTACGATCAGCAAGCGGCAGTCATCGACCTATTTTCGGCAGGCGGATGGACTGAAGTCGGCGGGCATGCGGATACTGCCGGTGTGCCGCGTGTGGTCAGCGGGCGTCAAGTCGTGACATAAGAATGGCAACTATTGTGTTGGGCGCAATACCACCAGCACATAACCCAGTTCACGATAATTGCGAATCTGTACCGGGCCGGAAGGCGCCACGTCGATATAGTCCGGAAAATCTTCCGGGTGCTTGTCATACCACGAGGCATGTGTGCCGCACACATGCACGGCGATGTCTTGATCTTTCGCCAGTTCGCGCACGCCGGATTGTATGCTGCGGTATTTTTCGCTGTTGTCTTTGAGCAATGCAAACTCTTCGCGACCATGCGTAACCAGCGCGATTTTCAGTTGCGGAAAGCGCGCGCGTAATCGTGCTGCATATTGCTTTAATTGCGGCACCGCTAGTTCCAAGGCCGCTTCCGCATTCTGCGCAATCTCAAACACCACACCCAGCGGCGCCTCTTTGCGCGCAATGATTGCGTCGACATCTTGTGCCGTATCCGCGAACGCAGAACCCCACAGCATGACCAGCACGAAACCGGTAATCAATTTGCGCATGATGATAAGTCGCTCTTCTGGGTAATCTACATAGTAAGCCACAGCTTCTGATTTACTAATGATTTGGCGCCAAACGCATTCAGTAGCCATACAGCTTCACGGAATACAATTAGTCAAGCTGTGCGTTGTGGAGACTTCATGAGATCACTTCAATTCGCCATAGTGGTGTGGATCAGCCTTTCTGGATGCTCCGAGCTTGCACGTCGGGGTGAGACTCAAGTCGTGCTGCATGCTACGAAAGTAGAAGAGTACCTGCGTGTGCATCCCGAACGTCGGCAACCCCTCGTGAGTGCGCTGAACAGCGGAACGCTTGCCGATGATATAACTTGGCGCGAATTGAGCTTGGTTTACAGCGCACCGCGCCCAGTGGGTACCCGGCCCCTTGCGGTGTTTTGGTGCGGCTCAGACACTGCGCAACGAGCATCCCCGTTAGACGACTGCCCCAATGCGCGCGGCATTTTATTTTTAACGAATGTAAGTGCGGAGTTGATTGAGCGTAGAGGTGAGCAATTTGATAGGTACTTGGTCGCAGATGCAGGGAGGCCTGGCGATGGTCGGTTGATCATGATGCAACATGATCCGCATTTAACTTATACAGTGGCGCAGGCCATGCTCAGTCGACGCCTTACTCTGAATATGACGTACGCTGAGATTGAGGTCATGCAGTTGCGACGTGACGGCAAGGAAAAATATTGGTGCAATGTTTCTCCCGCCGCAGCCTGCACCGTCGCTTGTGGTTTTTTGCAGCATCGTGGCGTTCATAAACGGCAACACGATCTACCTGGATAACAAGCCCAGTTTGGGTATTCCGCGCGTGCGACGTATTGAGCCGTTTATCAACGCTTTTCCGATACCGTAAATGAAAACACCGCAACGTTAACAACGCGTCGTCACGCTTGTTTAGCTTGGTGTGGTGACGATTTACAAGGTGGGTGATTACGTCGCGAGGGAGTGTTTACTTGCAATGCTAAAATCACGTCGCTACCATGGCACGGCTTCAATCACCCATGAGAGTTGATCCGTGAAAATTCATTCCCGTTTTGTGAGTGTGTGCGTCGGCATGTTGTTGACGTGTGGTGCGGCGCAGGCAACCAGTTCGCTCGATTTGGGCCTGAGCAACGACAGCGTGCGCGTGCGCTACGGCAAAGATATCAGCACGTCGCCACAGGGTCGCAAAGAGGTTGGTGTGGGCGCGCTGTTTAACAACCACGACAACACCATGGTCGATGCCTGGTTTCATATCACCGACGAGGCTGGGAGCAAGGCGCCAGGGCTAGACGCCAGCGTAGGATTCAAAGCCTATCTTGGCAAGACCAAGCACCAGGAGTATCTCGGCTTGGGGATCGGCGGTGAATTGCTCTACCGTCCCGTGCAAAACAATCGGATATTGCTGAGCGCAGGCGGACATTTCTCGCCGAATATCGTCACGTTTCTTGACGCCAATAATCTGTGGGAAATCAATTTGCGAGTGGGATACGAAATCTTGCCTGCGGCCATCGCCTACATCAGTTATCAAAATGTGCGCGTCAATTTTAGTGTTGCCGAGGACGAACAGGTTATTCAACGTGGCAGCCAGTTAGGTTTAGAGTTGCGGTTTTAGTATTTCAAAATAGCGCGGGCGCACACCCAAACGTGCACGTCCTCAACGCCGTGGGCGATGAGCGCGCGTGCCAGCTCATCCACGGTAGCGCCCGTGGTCATCACATCGTCGATGATCGCAACGCGGCGCACCTGAAGTTGCTCCTTTAATTCGAATGCACCCTTGATGTTTTTTGCGCGCTGGTCAGCGGGTAAATCCGATTGCGCCGCAGTGCGGCGTGTGCGCTGACAGGCGTGCACATTGATCGGAATGTTCAGACGTGCAGCGATGGGCCGCGCCAGCTCCAACGCCTGATTGAATCCGCGTTCGCGTAACCGACCGGAGTGCAACGGCACCGGAATAATAACGTCGGGACGTGCGCCCTGTTGAGCGCAGTGTTCGGCCATCAGTTCACCCAGCACGCGTGCGACATACAGCTTCTGGTTAAATTTCAGCGCGTGGATGAGATGTTTAACCGGATAGTCATAGCGAAACGGCACCACGGTCTGCGTGAAGGCGGGCGGCGTGGTGACACAGGCGCCGCATTCAGTTTCGGTTTCAGTCGCCAACGGCAATCCGCAGCGGGGACAAGGCAATAAAACTCGCGGCAGATCGGCGCGGCATGCTGCGCACAAGTCCAACTCGCCGGTGGCATCACAACCGCAGAGCACACAAGTCGCGGGAATCAGCGCGTTCTGTATACGTTTTATCCATCCGTACATTATTGCCGCCATAGCATTTGACAGTTGACGCTCATACGCTAACATCACCCAGCGCCATAACCCCACCGCAGCACGGAGCGACCATGCTTAACGACACGACTTACAACCGCATCAACACCATTCTGGAGCGAATCCTGGCCGGTGGCGAGACCACTGCCGACGAAGGCTTGTGGATGCTGCAACTCGACCACGCGTATCTGCCCTGGCTGATGGCCTGCGCGGATCGCCTGCGCAAAACCTATCGCGGCGACGAAATCGAAGTGTGCGCTATTTCCAACGTGCGCTCGGGCAATTGCTCAGAAAATTGCTCCTTCTGCGCGCAGAGCGGCCATCATAAAACCGCCGCGCCGGTGTACAACTACATCCCCGACGACGACCTCGTGGCACAAGCGCAACGCGCGCGCGAATGGGGCGCGAGTGATTTCGGTATTGTGTCCAAAGGCTGGGGCGTGCGTTCCGCGAAAGAGCACAAAAAGCTTAGCGAATACTTTTCCACGTTGGCGGAAAACAGCGACATCGGCCGTTGCGCCAGCCTCGGCGTGCTCGATGCCGATACCGCGCAGCAGCTCAAAGGTTACGGTCTTGAGAATTACCATCACAACCTGGAAACCGCCGAAAGTTACTTCGACAAAGTTTGCACCACCCATACCTATCAGGAAAACATCGACACTATTCAACACGCACGCGATGCGGGCTTGCGCGTGTGCGCCGGTGGAATTTTAGGGATGGGTGAGAGCGCAGCACAGCGCATCGAGTTGGCGATGACGTTACGCAAGTTGGGTGTGGAATCCGTGCCGCTGAATTTTTTAAACCCACAACCTGGCACCCCATTCGCCAACATAACGCCGATGGCGCCGATGGAAATTTTGCAGAACATCGCCGCGTTTCGTTTCATGCTGCCGAAATGTGAAATCCGCATTGCCGGTGGCCGCGCATTTCTGGGCGACATGCAGTCGATGATTTTCATGGCCGGTGCCTCGGGCGTGATGATCGGCGACTACCTCACCACCAAGGGCCGTCAGGTCGAAGACGATTTGCGGATGATTGACGCACTGCAATTGCAGATTCGCGGCGATACTCAGCAGCGCCGTGAAGCACGTAAGGCGAAAGCCAGCGGCGCAACTCACGTGCTGCAACCCTTGGCAAAATGAAGCCCTTGTTTTTCCCGCCCATGAAAGGCATGTCTATCCGCACAGTTCGAAAATATGCTAAGCCTTGGCCTCTTCCCCCTGGAAGGGGAAAGGTTGGGATGGGGATCGTTCATAGCGCCACCCCCATCCTGCCCTTCCCCCTTGCAGGGGGAAGGAATCCTGCGTTTAGCGGTTCGCATTCTGACACCACCCGAATGTTCGGAGTTGTGTTGCTGCGATGTGTGGATAGAAATGCCCGCCAGGGGGCGGGCATTGCAATTTTTTAGTTGCGCACTCACTCATGAACCCCCGCTGGGAATCCTTAGCGCGCGAGCTTGAAACACGCCGTGCGCAGCATCTATATCGCACACGCCGCATCAACGACGGCCCGCAAGGACCCGAGTTGCAGATCGACGGCAAATCCGTACTGGCGTTTTGCAGCAACGATTATCTCGGCTTGGCGAATCACCCGCCCGTCATTGAAGCACTTCAGGAGGGCGCACGTTTGTACGGCGCAGGCAGCGGCGCAGCGCATCTGGTCAGCGGCCACAGCAGCGCGCACCACGCGCTGGAAGAAGAACTCGCCGCGTTCACCGGCCGGCAACGCGCCTTGCTGTTTTCCACCGGATATATGGCCAACACCGGCACCATTGCCGCGTTGGTCGGGCGCAGCGATGCGGTGTTTCAGGACCGCCTCAACCACGCCTCATTGCTGGATGGCGGACTGTTGTCCGGCGCGCGCATGCAACGCTACACGCACGGCCACGTGGCGGCGATTGAACCGCAACTGGCGCACAGCAGCGCAAAGCGCAAACTCATCGTCAGCGACGGCGTGTTCAGTATGGATGGCGATCTCGCACCGCTGCCGCAATTGGTCGACTGCGCCGACAAACACAACGCATGGCTGATGCTCGACGATGCACACGGCCTCGGTGTGCTAGGCGCAGGCGGACGCGGTTGCATCGAGCATTTCAGTTTGAACGCCGCGCGAGTACCGATTCTGGTCGGCACCCTCGGCAAAGCCTTCGGCACCTTCGGCGCGTTCGTCGCTGGCGATGAAGTCTTGATCGAGCACCTTATTCAGAATGCGCGCAGCTACATCTATACCACCGCGTTGCCACCAGCCATCGCGCACGCCACGCGCACCAGCCTGCGCTTGGTACAGCAGGAGTCATGGCGACGCGAACACCTGCAAGAACTTATCGAGCGCTTTCGCCACGGCGCACAACAATTGGATTTGCCGTTGATGGATTCCTTCACGCCGATTCAGCCCTTACTGGTGGGCGATACTCAGCGCGCGGTGGAATTGAGCGCGGCGCTGTATGTGCGGGGCATTCTCATCAGCGCGATTCGTCCGCCCACCGTTCCCGACGGCAGCGCGCGCTTGCGCATCACCTTCACCGCTGCACACACCGAGCAGCAGGTGGATCGCCTGTTGGCCGTGTTGACGGAAGTGTTATGAATTTGCACGTCGAAAGTTTTGGTGCCGGGCCAGAGATGGTGATGCTGCACGGCTGGGGCATGCACAGCGGTGTGTGGGGCGCTTTTACGCAGCACCTGGCGCAACATCACCGCATCACACAGATCGACCTGCCTGGGCATGGGCGCAGCTCGACATTTAGTCGGCCGTATACTCTGGCCAACGTCACGCAGGCGGTGCTGGAATGCGCACCGCCGCAAGCGCATTGGCTAGGATGGTCGTTGGGCGGCTTGATTGCTCTACACGCCGCATACCATGCCCCTGAGCGCGTTGCCACATTGACGCTGCTTGCCAGCTCGCCGCAATTTTTGCGCAGCATGGATTGGCCGCACGCGATGGACGCAGAAGTTTTGGCGCAGTTCGCCGCCGAATTACAGCGCGATTACCGTTCCACACTACTGCGGTTTCTCGCGCTGGAAGTGCAAGGCAGCACCGCCGCGCGCGATGAATTGCGCGCATTGCGTGAACGCATATTTGCGCATGGCGAGCCGCAGGGCGCGGCACTGATCGGCGGCTTGAATATTCTGCGCGACAGCAATCTGCGCGCACAATTTGCAACCCTGTCGCAACCGGTGTTGCTCTTGCTGGGTGCGCATGATCGTTTGGTGCCTGCTGAAGTCGCACCCGACATCGCAGGCCTATTGCCGCAAATCGTGCAGCACATTGTCACCGGCGCAGGCCATGCGCCGTTTTTGTCACAACCCGTACTTTGCGCACAACGCGTAACGGAATTTTTATATGAGTAATTCCGACTTCATGATCGACAAGCAGCGCGTGCGTGCGTCGTTCCAGCGCGCGGCAAACAGTTATGACCAGGTCGCCGTGTTGCAACGCGAAGTCGGACAGCGCATGTTGGAGCGGCTGGAGTTGATTCGCATCAGTCCGGGTGTATTGGTGGATGTCGGCGCGGGCACCGGTGTACTCACAGCACAGCTCGTTAAGCGCTATAAAAGCGCAAACATTATTGCTCTCGACCTGGCCCCCGCGATGTTGCAGCAAGCACGCAGACACAAAGGCTGGTTCAGCAAACAAAATTTCGTGTGCGGCGATGCGGAATCCTTGCCCCTGGCAACGCATAGCGTCGACATGATCTTTTCCAACCTCACCTTGCAATGGTGCAACACACTGGACGCTGCCTTCACTGAATTTCAGCGCGTCCTCAAACCCGGCGGATTGCTGCTGTTCTCGACATTTGGTCCCGACACGCTCAAAGAATTACGCAACAGTTGGCGCGCCGCTGACACGCACACGCACGTGAACGCCTTCATCGACATGCACGACATCGGTGATGCGCTGGTGCGCGCAGGCTTCGCCGATCCGGTCATGGACGTCGAACGCCTCACCGTCACCTACGCCGATGTATACAAGCTGATGGCTGACCTGAAAACACTCGGCGCCCATAACGCCACCGCTGGACGCCCGCACGGCCTCACCGGCAAAGGCCGTGTGAAAAAAATGCAGGAAGCCTACGAACTATTGCGCCGTGACGGGTTGTTGCCTGCAAGCTACGAAGTGGTCTACGGCCACGCCTGGGGACGCACACTGTCATCGGGCGTGAGCGCGCACGACGGCGTCGCAACCTTTCCGGTGAATCGAATCCGGCGCAGAACCGCATGAAACACGGCTATTTCATCACTGGCACCGACACCGGCGTAGGCAAAACACGCATCGCCACCGCGTTGCTCACCGCATTCAACGCGCGTGGATTTTCCACGGCGGCGATGAAGCCCATCGCGACCGGCTGTGCCAACACCGCACAAGGTCTGCGTAACGATGATGCACTTGCATTGCAACAACACGCCTCACTCCAGCTCCGCTATGAGCAGGTCAATCCATACACGTTTGAGCCTGCGATTGCCCCGCACCTCGCCGCAACGCAAGCAGGGCAAACTATCGACCTGGCGCGTATCAGGCGCGGACTTGACATTTTATCAGCACAGGCCGACGTCGTGATTGTGGAGGGTGTAGGCGGCTGGTCGGTGCCGCTCAATGCCGACGCGACCGTCGCTGACCTCGCGTACGATTTGAGACTTCCAGTAATCCTCGTGGTCGGTCTGCGCCTGGGCTGCCTCAACCACGCACTGCTCACCGCACAAAGCATTGAACAATCCGATCTACCATTCGCAGGTTGGATCGCCAACGTGATCGACCCCACCATGCAATGCATCGAAGAAAATATTGAAGCGCTGCGCGAGCGCATTGCCGTTCCGTGGCTTGGCAGCGTGGCGTGGAATCCGCACGCAGCACTCACGGAAATCGCACATCACCTGTGTGTGCCATTTCATGTTTGATCTCAATGGATTTTCAGAAAAATTTAACCACGTAAAGCGATCCATGACGGGTTGAGTACAGTGTTTATCGCGCCGGGGGCGGCGCTCCTACGCCTTGCTGTAAACCTGCGCCCCCTGCTTCACAAACTCCACTGCCTTCTCCTGCATGCCTTTTTGTAGGGCTTCGGTTTCGCTCAGGCTGTTGGCCTGCGCATAATCGCGCACATCCTGAGTGATTTTCATCGAGCAGAAGTTCGGCCCGCACATGCTGCAAAAATGCGCGGCTTTGTGGGCTTCTTTGGGCATGGTTTCGTCGTGGAA
>JANMQQ010000224.1:0-3152 GCA_031370545.1 Gammaproteobacteria bacterium | reverse complement strand
GCGCGATGGGTATTCCGTTGAATATGTTCACAGTGATTTTCGCCATGGCGCGTACCGTCGGCTGGATTTCGCAGTGGATGGAAATGATGGACGACACCGAACAGAAAATCGGTCGGCCGCGCCAGGTGTATGTGGGCGCGGGGCAGCGCGATTACAAATCCGTCTCGACCGGCGACAAGAAAAAAGACGAGCGGTAGCGGCATTCGAATCGTGGCCTGCACACGGTGACCTGTAGTACACTTTGTAGGACATCACTTGGAGCCACCCCATGCCCACGAGTGTGCGACTCGACCCCGAAATAAAAGCTTTGATCCAGCGCCTCGCCAAACAAAGCGGGTTAACGAAATCAGAAATTATCCGGGCAGCATTACTGTCCTTCGCGGAACTCCGCCAAGCCAATGCGCCGCGACCCTACGAAGCCGTCAAGCACTTGGTCGGCAGCGCGAACAGCGGCGGGCTCGCCTTGTCCGAAAAAACCGGCGACCAGTTCCGCACGCTGCTGGCCGGGAGGAAACGTGCGCGGCGTACTGATTGACGCCGGGCCACTGGTCGCGTTGATCGACCGCAGCGATCCGCATCACGCCGCCTGCCTGAAAACCCTGAAATCGGTGCGCGACCCACTACTCACCGTATGGCCCGCAGTCACCGAAGCCATGTACTTGCTGGGCTTTGCGTGGATGGCCCAAGAGGCCTTGTGGGAAATGCTTGAATGCAGCGCGATCATCCTGTTGCCGCTGGAGCGCGACGATCATCGCCGCATGCGCGAACTCATGGAAAAATATCATGACCTGCCGATGGATCTGGCCGACGCCGCGCTGGTATGTGTCGCGGAGCGCGAAAAGATCAAGCGTGTATTCACACTCGACCGCAAGGATTTCGGCGTCTACCGCCCCGTTGGCCTCGGACGCCTCACCCTGTTACCTTAGTCCGATTTAAAAGGAGCCTCAGCATGGCACGAGTCAAAATCTATAGCACCGGCACCTGCCCGTTTTGCGACAAAGCCAAAGCCCTGTTAAAAAAATGGCAGATTCCGTTCGACGAAGTGCGCATCGACCAAGACGATGTCGGCCTGCGCGAAATGCAAATTGTCACCAACCACGCCCGCACCGTGCCGCAAATTGTTATCGACGGCAAACCCATCGGCGGCCTCGACGACTTGACCGAGCTGCACATGGACGGCGAACTCGACGGGTTGATGGAAGGCTGAGCGCCTAACTGGCGGAAGAGCGGCTGCGCGCCCTAGCGCCGTCAGTGTCCATCCAGCTGTTGCGCAATATCGTTACTAACCGGCTCGGCAGTTTCGTGTGCCACGTCGCGCTGCATCTTAAGGTCGATCCAGGCCTGCAAGGTATCGGAGACACTATAGAGTTCTGCGCCTACATTACCTGGACCATTTTGCGTACACTGCGCCGCGCCTTCCGCGATAGTGCAATCAATAAACATCTGTGCAGGTAATCCACTCGGGCAACGAGTATCCTCGCCGCCGAACGCGGATGTCGAAGCTGCCAAGAGTACGGTAAAAAAAACTAGTAAGAGAGAGTTCATGATCTGACCATTGGATAGTTAGATTGCCCGTATAACGTCCGTTACACGTGGGCGGTACACGCCAGCGAACCGGAGCAGTTCGTGACATATCGAGCCAAAAACGAAAATCGAATGTTAGCGAATGCGGACCACCACCAACCGGACTCGACAATTTATTGCACCATGCGGACGAGCCAATTGATATCCGTTGTTTCACCCTTGCGCAGCGCGCGACCTTGAGTGTCATCCTCTGTGAAAACATTGCCAACCCGAAGCGTTGGTGAGCCGCTGAGGCTTGCATGGGTTGACGGGAGGGTACGGCAAAATAGTCGCGAGAGTTTATACTCGGCCTCGGCCATGAGGGCCGATCAATTTCATACACTGAGGGGCGTTATGCGTTCGATTTTGTCGGTTGTTGTCATTTTTTATCTGACCTGCTCGTTTTCCGCAGCTGCAGATTCATTTGAAAATGAAGTTGGCCTCGGTTACTCCAGAATTCGCGGCAGCACATATTCCATCCAAGGTTATGTTTTGACCGCCACGCGGTTCCTCAGTCCGGTAGATGCCGATTCTGGTCCGCTCGGTGAGGCGGCTTTTTTAGCTCGAGTCCCGGCGCTCAGCATGAACCTTGCGTATGTATCAACGGACGGAGATGACTATTCGGGACAGGCCACACAATGGCAGTACGGTTTCGAAGCAGAATTTGCGTCAAAGCAAACGCCCGTAACGGCTTGGCTTGGTGCGCACCGGATTAACGACAAATCGACGAGCCTCAATGCAGGGATCAATCATGACTATGAAGGCAGTTCCGGCCCGACCAGTGCGTACCGGCAAAAAACCAATGTAAATATATTCCAGGGCGGGGTTGGCGCTTATCTCACAGACCGTTCGCGCCTGGGCGTCGAATATACGCGATTTAAACCCGATTCCTCTGACGTGGTCGCAGCACACGCTTGGGAACTGTCTGGCGAACATCTCGTAATCATTTCCGATAACCAATCCTTGAGTATCGGCGCGGATGTTCAGCGCACAGTCGATGACACCGCTTCGTCAACTAGCCGGACTCTCACGGCAGCGTTGGAATATTACTTCACACGCTCAACGAGTGTTGGCGTGCGTATCAGAAAATGGACCAACGACGACGCGTGGAGTCCGCTCCACATCTATCGCGCCGCCAGCGTGACTACATTCATCACACCAACCTATCGAGCGGGAATTTCGCTGGAGAACGAGGATAGTGGCAGTGAGCCCACCACTGGCATTAACGTCGGCGCGCGCTTCTAACCGCTAAAAATTTCTGCACCGACTAAATATGTAAAGACCGCTTATCCACCGCCAACGCGGCTTCATGGAACGCCTCAGACAACGTGGGATGGGCGTGCACCGTGCGCGCGATATCTTCCGCGCTTGCCCCGAACTCCATCGCAGTCACCGCTTGCGCGATCATCTCCGACGCGTGCGGACCTAAAATGTGGACACCGAGCACCCGGTCGTAGTTTGCGTCGGCGATGATCTTGACCATGCCGGCGTGCTCGCCCATCGCATGGGCCCGGCCGTTGGCTTTGAAGGGGAATACGCCAACGCGGGCTTGAACTCCGGCGGCGGCAAGTTCTTCCTGGGTTTTGCCG
>JANMQQ010000221.1:0-29906 GCA_031370545.1 Gammaproteobacteria bacterium | reverse complement strand
CGTCGGGCAGCGCGCTATTCTGGTGATCGGTGCGTTATTGGTAGTCGCCGCGCTGGTGGTGGTCGGCAACACCATTCGCCTGGCAGTGCAGAACCGCACGCAGGAAATCAAAGTCACCAAACTCATCGGTGCGTCAGACGGTTTTGTGCGCCGTCCCTTTCTGTACAGCGGATTTTGTTACGGTCTGGTCGGCGGCCTGTTCGCTATCGCAGTCGTCAGCAGCGTGCTGTGGGCTTTGAACGAGCCGGTACGCGCCGTGGCGATTTCATACAGCAGCAACTTCGAGCTGCGCGGACTGGGTCTTGACCTTTCCGCCCTGTTGCTCGCTGCCGGGATCAGCCTCGGCTTGATCGGCTCGTGGTTGTCGGTCAGCCGCCATCTGCGTGCAATTGAGCCTGGGGTTTCGTGACAATAAACGATAAAGGACTGTGAACTCTCAGCAGCGCAACCGCCGAGACTCAACTCAAAAATTTTGTGGGGGCGTTCGGAGGAACCCGGTACGACCATTTTATGTCTATCCATTCGCCGATGTATTAAAAGTTCCTGAACCTTCGTGGGCAGACTTGAATTCCGATAAACAACCCTTATTTGGCGCCTGAACTTTTTGGCCGATTAGCACTCTTAAATTGTGAGTGCTAGACTTAATTTTTTGGCAGAATAAATCCCCGTTTCGAAGGAATCGACTATGCGCAAACCCATGATGCTTGTACCTTCCCTCGCTGGTGGCTTGGACAGCTATTTGCGGGCCATCAATCAAGTGCCCATTCTGACCAGTGCGGAAGAGCATGAACTGGCCGTGCGCTGGCAGCGCGACCAGGACCTGATGGCGGCGCAAAAACTGGTGATGTCGCATCTGCGTTTCGTGGTGCATATCGCGCGCGGCTACAACGGTTACGGGTTGCCGCAGGCGGATCTTGTCCAAGAAGGTAATATCGGCTTGATGAAAGCGGTCAAGCGTTTTGATCCGAGCATGAACGTGCGGCTGGTGTCGTTTGCAGTGCACTGGATTCGCGCCGAAATGCACGAGTACATTCTGCGCAACTGGCGCATCGTCAAAGTCGCCACCACCAAGGCGCAACGCAAATTGTTCTTTAATTTACGCGGTGCGAAAAAACGCCTGGGCTGGATGAACAAGGCGGAAGTGGACGCCATCGCTGCGGATTTGGGCGTGCCGCCGGAAACGGTAATGGAAATGGAATCACGCCTGAGCGGCCACGACATGGCGTTCGACGCGCACGCCGATGTCGACGATGACACGGCCTCAATGGCACCTGCTGCCTATTTGCAAGACCTGCGACACGACCCGGCCACGGTGCTGGAAAAAACCCAATGGGATGATCGCAGCACCGAACGCCTGCGCCACGCGCTGGTCACGCTTGATGACCGCAGTCGTGACATTTTGCAGCAGCGTTGGCTGGCTGACGAAAAGCTGACCCTGCAAGATTTGGCAGATAAATACCATGTGTCCGCCGAACGCATTCGTCAGTTGGAAAACAACGCGATGAAGAAACTGAAGGCGACTCTGGAAGCCTAAGCGTTAGATCGTTGAGTGAGAACGAAGGCCGCATCTGCGGCCTTCGTTCGTTCAGCAGGTCATGCTTTAGTGCAAAGCCGCGTCAATTGAAGGCGCAAATCAACGCGAAGCGCCATAGCGTGGTAGAAATCACGGAACTGCTCTAGCCAAGCTTTGTTGCTAAATTCTCAGCGTGACGCCCGCAACCAACGACCAGTCGGCGGTCAACTGAATGCCGTTGACGTTGCGGTAAATCGGCGCCTGCACAAAACCGTAAACCTGCATATCTTTGCCGACCGCGTAACGCGCACCAGGGCTGGCGAAGATGTAGCGACCGCCGCTGACGTCAGGTTCGGCGTTGCTGCCGGAATCGCGGTTCTTGTTCAAACCATTCAGTTGAAACATCACGGCTGCGTTATCGGCATAGGCGTATGCCAATCCGCCGGTGAGCGATAACTGATCGCCGGCGCGATAGTCGTCGCGTTTAGCGAGCGCATGTTGATACTGCACGTTCACAAAATACGTAACCTGCTTGAATGCGGGCTTGTACGCATAGTGACCGCCGACGATAACATCGGTGGTGCCGGTGCCAGGTTGCAACGAGCGCTCGGCCACCACACCGTCCGAATTCTTGCCTTTGTAATCACCGTTGGGAAGTTTCACACCAAACTGCATGCCGAAACTGTCGGGCGCATCGTGCGGCCGGTCAAAATGGTAGCGGGCAAAAAGGCGCGCATCGCTCAGCTCCGAAAAACTCCAGCTTTCGTGCTCCGCCGCTCCGGCGGGATCTGCGATATGCGAATGCGAGCGATTCACGAACGGCAACGAGGCGGCCACACCCCATTGCGGCGTCACCGCATAGGTCAGGGTCGCGATCAGATTGCGATTAAAAGTTTTTAATTCGGTGGCTTCGCCGGTGTCTTCCGCCTGCGAAATACTCTTGGTGCCGGCGCGCAATGCATCCTGTTTGACGAATTCGAAACGCAGGTCCAATCCGAATTGTCCCGGTTCGGTCAGGACGCCTTGTGAGTCGAGGCTGGTTTCCAGCTCACAAAACGACGACCCGCACGACGCAAACGCTCCGGCGCTCACCGTCATCAGCGCCGTCACTACGGCGCCACTGCGCAACTTACGACTATTTTTCATGCTCATCCCCTTGCGTTGATTGTAATTCCGTACCGACGACCTTTGACCCTAATCCCCCACATTTACGGGCAAGTCACCCAGCCCTTTGTCGTAAACGTGGATTGAACCGGCGATGTTGTTGACCAGCTTCTGGCGCTCGTCGGCGTTGCTGGTCAATAGCGTGACATCTAAATTCTGCACCCATTCACCGTAAGCAATACCCACCTCGACGTAGGCACTGCGCCGCGCATCGGTGACTGCAAGCGGCGAACTGAAATTAATCGTTAGAGTCGGCGGCATGGCCAAGTTGCTATCGTCGACATCGACCTTGCTGCGTTGCAGGCAGCCCCCCATGCCATCGCCGGTGGCGCAGTAGTCTGCGCGCAGCGCAAAAAACTTTCCGGCCAACTCAGGCACCTCGGGCAGGGTGGTGGGGTCGTCGGTCGACGTGGCGACACTCTGCGGCTTGCCGTAGGATTGCGCGCTCGCACGCGCCAGCGATACACGCAACCCGCAGTAACTGCCCGGCGCAACCGCGCGGTCGCCAAGCGGTAAGGGGTATAAATCCCGGGTGACGATATCAATCACGTTGGATTTGTCGAGACCCCGCCCCCTGACCGGTTCAGAGCCGTGCCCGGCATGCGCTGCCGCTGCGGAAATAATGCTGTTGAACAGCCTGCTCGGTAATTGGGCCACGCTTGGACAGGGAATCAACTCTAGGTCATCCAGCACCGAGTACGCGCGATAGATCGACAGCAGGTGGCTGTGGCTATCAACGATGTCGTGATGTTCGATGTTGCTTTGGTCGTAGCCGCCTGGGGCGGTTAATGCGGCGAGCGTACTCTGGGCCTCGCGCGCTAGTGGGGCGGTTGCAGCGAGCTGTTCTTCCAAATGAACCTCGGCGATATGTACGGTGATCCCGGACTCGGTAGTGTTTTGGTCTTGTCCTGGACAACCGGCCAGCGTCAACAGCGCGGCGGAAACAAGTAACGTCAAGCCCGCGCACCGATTAAAAGTCATAGGTCACCCCCACGCGCAGAGTTACATCTTCTACCTGCCGCCCGCGTACATTTTCAATTACAGGAGTTTGATAGCTAGCGTTCACAACCAGGTCTTCAATGGGTGTCCACGCAATTCCTGGCGTCGCCATGACCAACACTCCGCCGGAGTCGTGATCTTTCACGTCGTTGTAATGGTCTTGTTGTTTGAAGCGGCCATCCAGACTGAATTGCACCGCGAGATTTTGCAGTAACGCATATTGAGTCAGGGCGGTAATCATAAAAACATCGCCAGCCTGATATCCTTGATAACCTTCCGTCAGCGCATGCTGATAGGCCGCGCTAGTGTAAAAAAACCACGGCATTTCATAGCGTCCGTACCAAATGCCCAAATTCGGGATCGTCGCTCCCACCCCGGGCTGAGCATCAATATCAATCGCCACACCATTGTGTTTCTGTTCGGTAGATGAGGGCAGGCGCACTCCGAATTGCACGCCCCATAGGTGCCGTACCGGGAAGCTCTCGTCCTTACCGACGAACCAGCGCGCGGATAAGTCGAGATCGCCAATGCCGCTGCCCTGTTGGCGGGACAAATCATAGCGCTTTACCTGTTTGGTAACCATCGGCACGCTTGCGGCGACAATCCACTCTGCGCTGATGGCGTAACTAAAGCTGTAGGTGAGCCTTTCCTCATCCGTCACGAGTTCGCTGACGCCCGGTTCGGCCACCGTTTCGCCGCGCGACAGGTATTCGATACCGGCGCGCATGCGCCCAGCGAACGGCTTCTCGGTGCCCATCGTGGTAATGGTTGGGTCGCCGCACAGACAGGTCGCACAAGCCCACACCGTACCGACGTTGACACTTAATACCAGCGTAAAACCGCAAACGAAGATGCGACGCATATCCCTGTCCTTTGTTAGGCGGGGATTATCGGCGTGCTTCCGGCCAATGAGAATGCGACATTTTGTCGCACCTCCATCAATGCGCCTTGCGACAAAATGCCACATTCCCGACCCACGTTACGCTTCACTAAGATGCTCCGGCACATCACAACCACCCAAGGGAAGGAGAATTCAAAATGAAATACCGTAACACCCTACTGGCTGCTTCAATGGCAATCATGTTTGGAGCGTTCCAGGCTGCGCAAGCGCATGTCGCGTTCGTCGCCAACAATGCCTACGCGGGCAAAGGCTACACCGCCACAGTTAACGTACCGCATGGTTGTTCAGACGCCATCGTGACTACCACTCATTACGACACTATCAAGGTGGAAGTAACGATCCCAATCGCAATGACCTCGGTTCGACCGATGGACAACACGTTCGGTCCGGCGACCATTGAGAAAGATCTTAGTGGCAACGTCACCAAGCTGATATGGACCAAGACAGCCAACGCCCTTGCGGAAGATACGAACCTGTATCAATTTACCTTCAAGGGCACGCTGCCGGACACGCCGTTGAAGACGCTGGAATTTGTTACAACGCAAACCTGCCCCGGGAACATTACGAAAACCTGGGAAGGTATCGATGTTCCTAAACTTCGCATTTTGCCCGTGCGCGCTCCCGGCTGGAACAAATACACCGCGCAGGCCGATATAGATCTGACGATGATCAAAGCGTATTTTGCCGACGCGTATATCGTTTGGTCTAGCGACGCTGCCTACAGTGCCAACCCCGTTACCAATGGATTAGTCACCGCTCCGCTGACGACAATCCCAACCGGCGCGGAATTTTGGGTCAAGTATTAACACCATAAGGAGACGATCATGCTTCGATTTCTTTCGGTGCTAGTGTTGTGTGCGTTTGTGAATGCCTGTTCTAATTCAAACTCAAACAATACGCAGACACCCGATACCACGCTCGATCCGCTCGGTAGCTCCGAACTGTCGCCCACAACGATGACCTTGGATAGCCCGCCCACCAACGGTAAATTGCCTGCGGAATTGCTACCACCTGCCTGATGGGCCGTACGTGGGCCTGCGATCAGCTCAGGTCCACGTTTTTCCCGTAACGCCGCGCGGGCGAGTTCTACATTGTGTTGAACCGGTGAAGCACGCGGCGCTCGCCGCTACAATGGGGTTTTGCAGCACAAGGTAGCCATGCCCAATACCCTGTCAATTTCGCCGCAACTGCGCAACTTGCGGCGCGTGGTGCTATTACGCGCCATCGAGGTCGGTGTGCAAGTCGCCGTGATCACCACCGCCGCGCACACCCTGGGCATCGCGTTGCCAACGAACACGTTATTCGTACTAACTGCGGGGTTAGCCTTTGCGAACTTGCTGACATGGTGGCGGCTGCACCAGCCCTGGCCGGTTACCGATGTCGAATTGGCGGGACATTTATTTATCGACATCGGGGTGCTGACGGCGCTGTTGTACTTTTCCGGCGGCTCGACCAATCCCTTCATCACCCTTTATCTGCTGCCGCTGTCGATTGCTGCGGCGATACTGCCGTTGGCGTACACCTTCGCCGTGGCTACAACTGCGCTGGCCTGTTACACCACGCTGGTGTTTGTTTACACTCCTTTGCCTGCAAGCGCGGGCAGCGCGGCCTTGCTGGAAAAATTGCTGCCGGTCGCTGGGCATGACATTTCAGACACGCATGGTGCGGCAACGGGTTTTGGCTTGCACCTGATTGGCATGTGGCTGAACTTCACGCTCAGTGCTGTGCTGATTGCGTGGTTCGTTGCACGCATGGCGCAATCGTTGCGTGAACGCGATTTGCTACTGGCGCAAGCACGCGAAGAAACCTTGCGCAACGAACAGGTGCTGGCGCTCGGCACGCTCGCTGCGGGTACAGCACATGAACTGAGCACGCCACTTTCGACCATGGCGGTGATTACATCTGAACTGGAACGTGATCATGCCAATGATCCCGTGCTTACAAACGAGCTGCGCTTGTTACGCGGGCAAACAGAACGCTGCAAATTAATTCTTAACCGTTTGACGGCGCGCGCCGAAGAGGCGTCGCGTATTGACTGTTCAAGCTATCTGAAAAAATTAGTCGAGCAGTGGCAAATCGCGCGACCCCAAAGCGAAATTCGCGTGCATTTCTCTGGCGCGCAACCCGCGCCAGAAATTGTCGTTGAGCGAACCCTGGACCAGTCCATTTTCAATCTGCTGAATAATGCTGCTGACGTTTCACCGCACGGCATCGAACTGGACGCGCACTGGGATCACCTACAACTTACGCTCGAAATTCGCGATCACGGGCCCGGCATCAGCAGCGAAGTTGCAAGCCGCGCAGGTAAAGCATTCTTTACCACCAAGGCGCCGGGTGGCGGACTTGGCATCGGTCTGTTTTTGACCAACGCAACGATCGAACGCTTCGGCGGTACCGTGAACTTGTTCAATAGCGAAGGTGGTGGGGCTTGTGCGCGCGTGACGCTGCCGCTAGACCGTTTACGGTTGACGTCATGAGCAATGTACCCGAACCCGCAAGCTTGTTGTTGGTGGATGACGATGTGATTTTTTGTGACGTGATGGCGCGCGCATTGGAACGACGCGGCTTCGCTGTAAGCACTGCGCATGATGTAGTCACGGCCTGCGCCCTTGCCGCCACCAATCCACCCGAATTCGCGGTGATAGATTTGAAAATGTCCGGCCCCTCGGGATTGGTGCTGGTGCAACGTCTAAAGGAACTGGACGCCGAAACCCGCATCGTCATGATCACCGGCTACGCCAGCATCGCCACTGCCGTCGAGGCTATTAAACTGGGTGCCACGCATTATCTCGCCAAGCCCACCGACGCCGATGAAGTAGTCGCCGCGCTGCTGCGCAGCACCGGCAACCCCGACCTGCCCGTGAACGACGATCCACTGTCGGTCGAGCGATTGGAATGGGAGCACATTCAGAAAGTGCTCAAGGAAAACGACGACAACATTTCCGCAACTGCTCGTGCGCTAAAAATGCATCGCCGCACGTTGCAACGCAAGCTCGGCAAACGCCCCACGCGCAGTTAAGCGGGCGACGGTATTGCGCGCATCTCCCGCACCATAAAGTCAACAAACGCACGCACTTTAGCCGACAGGTGCCGGTTCTGCGGATAAACAATTGAAAACGGACGGGTCCGTCCACAGTAGGCTTGGAGCACTTCAACCAGATCGCCGCGCGCGACATCATCCTGCGCGACGTGGTGATAAATCTGGAAACACCCGCCCCCAGCGCGGGCATAGGTCACGCAACCCAATAAGTCTTGTTGAACGCGCACCTGACTTTCGAATGCGAAATCCACGTCGGCGCCGCCGTCGCGGAAGATCCACGCCATCGGGCGACCGTTGCTAGGCAGAATGAATTGCACGCAGTCGTGCTGGCGTAATTCATCCAGGCTTTTTGGCACGCCCCGGCGTTTGAGATAAGCCGGCGACGCGAACACGCCCAACTTTGCATCCTCCAGTTTGCGCACGATGAGGCGCGAATCCTGCTGCTCGCCCATCCGAATGGCAAGATCGCACCCCTCTTCGACAAAGTCGACGATGCGGTTGGAAACATGGATGTCGATTTTGATCAGCGGATACAGCGCGGTAAATTTCGGCAGGCACGGCAGCACGCGGTAATGGCCGTACGCGGTAGGCACACTAATGCGCAACACGCCGCTAGGCACGACTTGATGTTCGGTGATGGCGCGCTCGGCCAATTCGATTTGCGCTAACGCTTCGCGGCATTGTTCGAAGTACACGCGCCCGTCGTCGGTCAGCGCCACCCGGCGCGTGGTGCGCACGAACAAACGTAATCCAAGACGATCTTCGAGCCGCCCGACCGAACGGCTGACCGCTGCCGGAGTGACGCCCAGCGCTTCCGCCGCTGCGGTGAAATTACCCAGCTCGGCGGCTTTGCAAAACAGCTCGATGCTGCCCAACAACACGGGACCAAAGTTACGACTCGTCATTATTTACATCGCGTAATTAGTAAATTGCTGGAGCGCTACTTTATCGCCACGTGCCGGATCAATACAGTCCTTCCACGGGCAAAGCGTTCGCGCCCAACCACTCACCAACGAACGAGGAACCACCATGAACAAACGCGTACTGATGATCGTGACTTCGAACGCCAAACTAGGCGACAGCGGCAAAGCCACCGGCATCTGGGCTGAGGAACTGGCCGTTCCCTACTACGCATTTATCGACGCTGGCATGAACGTCGAACTCGCTTCACCCAAGGGCGGTGCGGTGCCTTTCGATCCCGCGAGCATCAAGCCCAAGGACCAGAATGGCGCACAGGTCGAACGCTTTTTGGCCGACGCCGATGCGCAACGCCGTTGTGCCGCAACACATCCCACGGCCCAGGTGGATGCAGCGAGTTTTGACGCCATTTTTTTTCCCGGTGGCCATGGCACGATGTGGGATTTACCGAAGGACCCGGGCGTGACACTTTGCGTCGAGAGCGCATTTCGGGCTCACAAGATCATCGCGGCGGTGTGTCATGGTCCGGCCGGGCTGGTCACCGCGAAACGGCCCGACGGTAAATCCATTTTGCACGGCAAACGCATCAACGCATTCACCAACGACGAAGAGGCTGCCGCCGGATTAACTCAGGTCGTCCCATTCGCTCTGGAAACCCGCCTGCGCGAGCAAGGTGGATTATTTGAAAAAGCCGACAACTGGCACGCCTTCGCAGTGCGCGACGGCAATTTGATCACTGGCCAAAACCCGATGTCTTCTGCACTAGTCGCGCAACACGTGCTAGAAGCGCTCGGCGCTGTGTCCAAAAAATCCGCCGCGTGAACCGCCGCTAAAGCTTTTTAACATCACTTAACGCGCCGCTTTAACCCCTTCTCCCTTTGGGAGAAAGCTGGGATGAGGGTCCATCAAATCCGCAATGGAGAACATCATGACCAAGCACCTGCTTTTCGCTATCCCGTTAGTCGCATTTTCGTTCAACACCAACGCGCAGAGCTTCGAAGCCAGCAGCACCGATATCAAACCAAATGCAACCATCGCGCAAAAATTTGCATTCAATGGCTTTGGCTGCACCGGCGAAAACCTCTCGCCCGAAATCAACTGGAAAAATCCGCCCGCCGGGACCAAGAGTTTTGCGTTGATGGTGCACGACCCAGACGCGCCGACCGGTGGGGCCGGGTTTTGGCATTGGGTCGTGGTCGACATCCCGACCACAAGTTCAAGTCTGGTACCGGGTGCCGGCGCTGCCGATGGCCGTGCGCTGCCAGTTGGGGCGCGTCAAATCAACACCGACTTCGGCACGCCCGGCTGGGGCGGCCCGTGCCCACCTGCAGGCGACAAACCACATCGCTACAACTTCACGGTGTACGCACTCAAAGTCGACAAGTTGGAATTGGCACCCGGCGCGACGGCGGCGCTGACCGGATTCACGGTCAACATGAACGCCATCGGCAAGGCAAGCTTCACCGGGCGGTACGGAAGATGACCTACGACCCAGCAACATCGGGGTGCCAGTACTCGACTGGCACCCCGATGGCCGCTCGATAACTCTACAGCTTTCGGAGGTAGGCCAGTAATGCCTCACGCTCCTCCGGTGACACGGGCGAAGCGCGATCAAGCGCGGTGCCATCGGACGAAATAACGGGCGGCAAGTTGGGAGGCGTGTTCACCCGCGCCAGGCGCCTGAAGAATGCATCATAGTGATCGAGCACTTCCTCGAGCGTCGCCGCCGAGTTGTTGTGGAAGTACGGGGCAGTTTTGCTGATTCCGTGCAGTTGGGTGACGTCCATCTGGCCCAGGTCGGCAATCTGGCCGGTAAGCAGCATCCGACCGGGATCCGACGTCGTCACGGTCTGCACCGTGCCGTTTGCCAAGGTGACTTGATAGGTGCGCGCATTCCGGTTGATCCGGTCCGGACATGGGGAATATCCGTCGGTGGCAGGGCGAGGGCAGGCAGACAGAATGTTGTGATAGCGCGGGACGGGTCGTACGATGGTTGCGTCTGAAGTGGACGTGCTGGGATGCGACGGGCTGCCGTGGCAAACGCTGCACACGCGGTTGAAAACCACCTTGCCCCCCTGCTCCAGCGGGCTCAGTTCGGGCTCAGGATCGGTGAAGGCTGAGCCAGAAAGAATTTCAGATGCCAGCCGCGCCGCCCCTGGCGACGAGAACAGTGTCGCCTGGAACGCGGCGAGGTCGTCCAGCAAATTTGTGGGCGGCTCTTGCGTTACTTGCGCGTGCGCGAAGAGTGCGCTGCGCGCCTGTTCCTGCAGGGTACCGAAGCGTGCGTCGTGCTGGTAGCCACCCTGCCGATTGGGACCGTTCGGATCCTGACCGGAGATCGGCACGCGATTCTGCGCAACCGGTGGCCAAATCGGCAGCACGTTATCCGGGCCGGTCATCGCGACGTTGAGCACGGGAATTACGGCGCGCCAGAGATCGACACTCGTGTCCGCCGAGGGCAGTCCAGTCGCTGGATCGACAACCTTGACATTAAGAGGTAACGGCATGGTTATGCGGACCAGCGCGTTGTCCACCAAATTTGAAAAGTCCGTCGCGTCGTCGCCGTTCACACGATAATCGTCGGCATCCACCGGCCGAAACAGGGGATCGTCCGCGTTTTTGTTGTGCGCTCGCTTCGCTATGAGCGCCTCATAGCGTGCGCGGGCAATCGCCGGAGAGAGCTGAAACGAGTCCGACGGCACGTGGCAGTCGGAGCATGCACGTCCGTTCCCGCCGATATTTTTCAGCTTGTGGTCGTTGAACGCGGCACGGCCCCGCGCCACGGCGTCGCAGGGTGAGTTATCGCATTTGAGCTTGGTAGCGCCGTTTCCCTGCGCCAGAGCAGGTGTGGTCGTAAAGCTTGATAGTGCG
Source organism: Gammaproteobacteria bacterium (assembly GCA_031370545.1). Taxonomy (GTDB): domain Bacteria; phylum Pseudomonadota; class Gammaproteobacteria; order SG8-11; family SG8-11; genus UBA6921. The sequence continues at coordinate 18,500 of JANMQQ010000221.1, read as the reverse complement.
ACCGCTCCCAGACTAATCGTTGCCACCAACGCGACACGGGATTTCCAGATTTTCATAAGTCCACCCTCGCATGAGTGAGCTCCCGAGGGTAGGCGCCTTGGTTTACGAAGTCTAGCGCGACCCTGACAGGCCCGGCGTGCGACCGGTCGCCGCTCTATTGGAGTCTGACCCTCATGTCACTCGCGGGAGACAACTTGTGGTCAACAAAACCGGGGCGTTTTCTCCGAGAGAAGGGGTAACGCTCCGGCGGGCTATCGACACCAACAGATGCGTTTCTAGATCGTGATTTTTAGAAAAAACCAAGCCTAATTTAATCAACAATAACAACAGTACAAAATCGCGCGTAATAACCCAATACGCGCGCCTGCGTAGATTCAATGCTCGCAATACGAGTGATATTTCCGGCTTTTTTTGCGGCGTCTATGGAAGCGTCACCCACCGAAATAAGACCGAGGATGTTATTAGCGCATGCTTCGCCTGTCTTATCCCCAGCACGGCTAAAATTTACGCCTTCTCAAATGTCTGGAAGTGAGGTGCGAGCAAAGAGTGTAGCGCCGCGAAATGTGTGGTCTGAGTTTGTGCAAGACAGGTCTCGATGGCGGCGGTGAAGGCCGCGAAGTTGTCATGGTAGCGGCCGTAGAGGCAGCGCTTCTTGACGAACTTCCACAGCCGTTCGATCAGATTGAGATTGGGTGAATAGCTGGGCAGGAACAGCAGCTCAATCTGAAGGTCTGCCGCAACGTTTTGCACCAGCACGCAGCGCTGATAGCGCGCGTTATCGAGCACCACGCTGATGGGCAAGTCCGGGTGAGTCTGGGTCTTGAGTTTCTGGAGCCGGGCGCAGACGCTGTGCGAGTTAATGTAGCCGGTGTGGGTCAGGGTAATCACTTCCTTCGTCACCACGTTGAGCGCGCCCAGGGCATTGAAGCGCTCGCGCCCACAGGGTGCTTTGATCCACACCCGCGTCCAGCACTACACCACACAGGCAAAGGCACCAAAGACGAAATGGGCCGCGTCAACGAAGAACCGCGCGCGCTTTCCGCGTTGCGCTTCGGCGAGCTTGGGTTCCAGGGGTTTTTTTAACTCCGCTTGCTTCAGTGGATCAACCTTGGTCGGCAGCACGCCGGTTTTGAGGCGCTTCATGCCGCAGTGTTCTTTCAGAAAGAAGCTCACTTGAGTCGGCGAACGCCGTATTCCGGTGAGATCAGCGATCTGGGCGCAAGCGGCTGGGTTGACCGCAGAAGTTTAACTGCTTCAATCCTTCAATGCCGCCCTGCTCATACTGATACAGATAGCTGACCAGGGTATTGCCGTTCACCCCTGCCAGCGAGCAAATCTCCTGGTGTGACAGCCCGTGGGCTTTCAGCCACAGCACTTCCATCTTTTTCTGGACCCTCGGGTGGGAATGATGGAACCGCTCGTGATGCAAGGCCTTCTTGTCGGCGTCACTGAACTGAACTCAATTCGAATCATGCGATGGGGCCTCCAACTTATGCTCGGATATCGAAGGCTATAGTAGACAATTTATGTGATTTCTAGGCGTGTTCGGTAATCTCTATGCCTTCGTCAGCACGCTATCGCGGCACACGCGCAACATGCAGCACACCGGGCGCGCCAGCGTCATCTTTCTTGAAGACGAACACACCTGCGTGAATCTGTTCGCCCGCAAGCGCTTGGTGTATCGCTGCTTCACGCACGCCGTGAGTCGCAATGCGGCGCAGTGGCACGCGATCATGCGGACGTTCGACGTGCGCTTCGGCCCGTTCATGGAAACCTTACGCAAGCCTCGCCGACTTTGGCTTGATGCGCTTCATGCCGTTCGAAGCGTCGTACGTGATCGGTTTCGGGCAAGCCTATGCGTTGACGGGCCCGACCTTGTCAGAAATTAAACACGTCAATCCGAGTCGTGCGCGTGCCATCGAAAGCAAAGCACTCGCCACCCCGCGCGAGATTCTCGACCTGTGGTTTTCGGGACGTGCGCGACCGATGTGGTTCAACTCGACCGTCGAGTTTGATCGCAAAGTACGCGAGCGCTTCGAGCCAACGTATCAGGTCGGCAAGCGCGGTGAGCTGGCGGACTGGGAGCGTGATGCCGATGGCGCGCTCGCCCTCGTGATTTTATTCGACCAGTTCCCGCACCACATGTATCGCGAGCAGCCGGAGAGCTTCGTGATGGAAGCGCAAGCCCGCGCGATTGCACGTCGTATCATCTGGCGCGAACTCGACCGCACACTCGCGCCCGAGCGCCAGGCCTTTGCATATCTGCCGTTCATGCACAGCGAAAACCTCGACGACCAGGAACAGTCGGTACAACTCTTTTCGCAACCGGAGCTGGAAAACAATCTCAAGTGGGCACTACACCACCGCGACATCGTGCAACGCTTCGGCCGCTTTCCGCATCGCAACGCGATTTTGGGGCGGACGAGTACGGCGGCTGAACTTGAGTATTTGCAATCGAAGGGTTCAACCTAGAAACGGCAGTTGACCGCTACAAGGCCCAAGCAAATGCGTACAGGTCTTGATATTTTTGGCCCATGCGGCCTCACCCAGAAGGTGAGGCCCGCTACGGCCTGCGCAGCACGCCCCGTTGAGCACATGGCTATGTTGCACCTCTACAGGCGGATTACGATATCGAAAAGGCCAAGGGTGCCCTTGCCGATACGTTGGCCAAAATCAAACCGTGGTCGGGTACAAAACGGGCGGCCTAGCAGCCTGCCATACCTACAAATGCAAAATCGCTCCCTGCGATTTGTGTTGTTGCGGGATGAAGAAACTGTGCATCACGCCTTTTTTGACCGGAGCTTTACAATATGAAGATTAAATACTTTCAAGACACCGATACACTTTAAAACTTACCGCATGCATCGCGGCTTCAGCTTTACCCAGCGTACTAAACGTCTGCCCTGGTAGCGTACTGACCGTGTACTGCCACACCTGCTCCATCCCCGCGTGCCCGGTTCCACAGAGCACCAATGACAACGCGAACACACCAACCAAGCGAGCCCACAACGCAGCGACTGCGCGCTGCATGTTCCCTGCTAAACGAAGAGTTGAATTGACGATGCGCTCAAAACCCGCACGCGCAAATGCGACGATGACGTTCATGACAGCCCCCCAAGCAAAGAATACGGTTTTTACATCCACACCCGAGTGATCTCGAATGTGGTGCCGGGGATTATCATTGCGTGGGAAAGGTGGTCAACGACTCGACAAGGGCGCGTTTTCTCTTCGCATGTTTTTATGCCCTTCATAACATCACATCCTGACGCCTTTATGTCGCAGCGTTACTAGAACCGCGCCGAACGCGCGGCTTTGTGACCTCTGAAGAACTCCAATTCATCGTCGTGCCCGCGAAGGCGGGCGTCCAGAAACAGTGGACATACTGGATTCCCGCGTTCGCGGGAATGACGGCTATTGATGCGGCCCGATGAAGTTTGAAGTTATAGATGCGGAATTGTTGGTGATCGAACTGTGGGCGAATTGAGCTCAACATCAGCATGTGGATGATGTGTAGCGTGCGCCATGCGCACGATGCCTTATCCCGTGGGCAAACTTCGTGCGCATGGCTCACGCTACCGGGTGCTTTGGTTATGCACCGTAGTGACTTGGCAACACATGTTCGTCTGTAAGCATGGGGTTTGTTGTCCCCTGCGGATTGGGTAACGTCGCGCTGCACGCTACACTTGCGATCCGATCTTCCCTCTGTCGATGCTGAATTCATGCGTGCTGCTTTAGCCAAAGCCTTGCTGCGTTTTTTATCACTGCTGCCATTGCGGATAGCCCATGGATTGGGGGCGTTGCTGGGGGCTTTATTCTGGTGGTTGCCCACGCGGCTGCGGCACGTTACCACCGCTAATGTGCGGCGCTGCTTTCCCGAGCTTGACATAAAATCGCAAACCGCCTTGATCCGCGCCAATCTCAAAGAGACAGGCAAAACGCTGCTCGAAGTCGGCCCGCTGTGGTTTTGGGAGAAGCAACGCTTGCTGGATTTGTTTGTGCAGATCAGTGGCGAGGAGTTGGTAAAAAAGTCGCTCGGCGAACAACGCGGCGTGCTGTTTGCCGGGCCTCACCTGGGCAGTTGGGAATTGGTTGGCGGGTACCTCTCCGCTCACTACGCCGCGACGCTGATGTATCGCCCCCCCCGGCTGGCGGAACTCGAGCCGGTGATTGTCGCGTCGCGCGAACGCTTCGGTGCGCATTTGGTGCCCACTACCGCAGCCGGTGTGCGCCAACTCTTTCAGGTATTGGCACGGGGCGGGTGCGTGGGCATCTTGCCCGACCAGGACCCCGGCGAAGGCAGCGGCGTATTTGCGCCATTTTTCGGCCAGTCGGCGTATAGCATGACATTATTGTCACGCCTGGCACGCAAAACCAACGCGGTGGTGTTTTTTGTGTATGCGCAGCGACTGCCGCGAGCAGCGGGCTACCATTTGCATTTTGTTCCGGCACACCCGGACATCGCCAACGCGAATGCAGAAATTGCAGCGCGCCATCTCAATGCGGGTGTTGAGGCGTGCGTGCGTACGTTGCCGGAACAATATCAGTGGGGGTACAAGCGCTTCAAAACGCGGGCGGCGGGTGATGAAGAGTTTTACTCTTGATTCGGCCGCGACCGCCATGGTTGGCGAAAGTTAGAGCAACGCAGGAGCAGTTGCCGGAGTGGGGTGGTCGCTTTTCCGTCCACTACCGCAATCACTTCCCATCCTCTTTTTTCTTCGCCCGCGGATGCGCCTGATCATAAACCTTGGCCAGGTGTTGAAAATCCAGATGGGTGTAGACCTGCGTGGTGGAGATATCCGCGTGCCCCAGTAGCTCTTGCACCGCGCGCAGGTTGCCACTGGATTCGAGCAGGTGACTGGCAAACGAGTGACGCAGCTTGTGCGGGTGCAATGCGCTGTTCATGCCTTGCTTGATTCCCCACGCGCGCAAACGCAATTGCACCGCACGCGGTGAGATACGCTGGCCACGCGTGCTGATGAACACCGCCTTGTCATCACCCGGCGCCAGAGCACCGCGCCGCGTCAACCAGTCGTGCAGCGCAACGCGCGCCTTGCGGCCGACCGGTACGATGCGCGCCTTCGAACCCTTGCCGGTAACACGCACCGTCGCGTCTTTTAAATCCACGTCATTGATGTCGAGACCCACCAGCTCGGCGAGACGCAAGCCCGACGAGTACAGCAATTCCATCATGGCGCAGTCACGCACCGCGAGCAGATCGGTCGGGTCGATCTGCAACAAGCGGCTGAGCTGGTCGGCGTCGAAGGTTTTGGGGAGGGTACGCACCGCTTTGGGTGCGCGCACGCCCAGCGTCGGGTTGCTGTGCGTGACATTTTCTCGATCCAGGTATTTGTAGAACATGCGTAGCGCCGACAGCTCGCGCTGGATGCTGCGCCCGCCGATGCCAGCGCGGTGCCGCCAGCTCGCATAGCCACGCACAAAATGCGCGCTGAGCTCGCGCCAGTCGGGCACGCTTTTCGCGGTACAGAATTCCGCCAGGCGTCGCAAGTCGCGCTGGTAGTTGGTTACGGTATGCGGCGACATGCGGCGTTCGTCGCGCAAATGCACGACGAAACGATCCAGCCATTCCAACGCAGTCGTGCGCATCAGCGGAAATCCAGGAACGTCAGGAAAGCAGTATCACTCTGCAATACAAACGCGCAACGCACGGCTGACCAGTTCACCCAATTGCGTGAGGAACACGGTGCCCTGCTCAGGATGGAAGCGTTGTGCATCGACCGAACCTACAGCCAACATACCGAATACCGGAAGATCATGCAGTGGAATCAACGCCGCAGAACCGATGCTGCCCGCGCCAATTGTAAACAACTGGCGCATTTGCTCGGGACGAAAGCGCCCACATACGGGTTTGTGCTCGTTGACCAAGCGCGCGAAACCGTCAAACACGTTTCCAGCATCGTCGTTAAATTCTTCGAACGCAGCGAGATCACTGCGACCAGGAATGCTGCGGAGCCGCAGCGTAACGGCATCCACGGCGAAATCGCGTTGCAAATAATGCTTCAACATTTCCAGCACATCGCCCAGTCGACGGCAGTCGATCAGGCGCAAGGTGAGCTGATGCAGGCGTTGGTCAAGATCATCGTTGGCGCGCGCGATGTCGACCAGATCCTGCAACTGGCGCTTGAGCTTTTTACGTTGCTCGCGCAGCACGGCAACTTGGCGCTCAATCAGTGACACCGCTTTGCCGCTGATGTGCTGCAATTTGATGTCGGCTAGCACGTGAGGATAAGTGTCAAAAAAATCCGGATTCTGTTGCAAGAAGTTCATCACTTCTTTTTCCGAGATACGGGCGAATTCTTGCGTAGTACTCATAATTCAATCTCCCCTGCAAACACGGTCGTGGCAGGACCGGTCATCAACACCGGATCGTCTCCGCCACGCCATGCGATGTTTAAACTTCCACCGCGCAATTCGACCTGCACGCGTTGCGCGAGCACGCCACGTTTTCTGCCGACGACCACCGCTGCGCAAGCCCCGGTGCCGCACGCCAGGGTTTCACCTACGCCCCGCTCGAACACCCGCAGCTGAATATGCTGATCATTCACAATGCGCATGAATCCTGCGTTCACCCGGTTGGGAAAACGTGGATGACGTTCGATCAAGGGACCCATTGTCAACACCGGAGCCGTCTGCACATCGTCCACGACGATGACGGCATGCGGGTTGCCTATCGACACCGCGCCGATATGCACCTGCTTCCCGTCGACCTCCAAAGCATAGGACATTGCTTCCTGCTCTGCCGTAAACGGCAGGTCGCGTGGTTCGAAACGCGGCACGCCCATGTTCACGGTAATCTGACCATCGGCTTCGGTGGTTAAGCGAATCAGTCCGGCCTGGGTTTCAACCACCACCGTGTCTTCATCACTGAGCCCTTGCTCGCGCACAAACTGGGCGAAGCACCGCGCGCCGTTGCCGCATTGTTCCACCTCACCGCCGTCATGGTTAAAAATACGATAGCGAAATTCAGCGTCTTTGCTCTGCGGGGGTTCGACCAACAGCACCTGGTCACAACCTACGCCGAAGTGCCGGTCAGCCAGAAAGCGAATTTGTTCGGCGCTCAGGGCCACGTCTTGATGAATTGCGTCGATGACAATGAAGTCATTACCCAACCCGTGCATCTTGGTGAACTTAAGTAGCATGCAGCGAAGGTTAGCGCCAATGCCGGTCGTTGGGTAGGGGCGTTGCCGCTTACGCCTTGGCTAATGCGAGTCGGGAGTTACTTTGCCGCGCGCGAGGTCGGTCCATCGGTCCCGGGTTGCTTGATCCTCCGCGCCGTCGGCGACGACACTCAAACCCAGCGCGAGCACGTGCGGTTCTCAGGGTGCTACCAACCCCAGATAACCCCCTCAAGCAGGCCTTCCAGTCCGTCGTATTCCGGTGACGGCGCGCGCACAAAATGCGTGGCATTTTTGGCAAATTTATCGAACACCAATTTCGCAGCGGGTACGCCGGATTCGACGCTCAGTGCCGCCACGATTTTTTCACGTGCGGGTGCCGAAATACGCGCGCTCACAGTGATGGTCTGGTCAGGGTAGGTCGGGCTGGTGTAGATCACTTTCAATTCTTTCTTGTCCGCTTGGCTCGCCCTTTTATAAAACACGTCCAGCAATCCGGCGGCGCGGCAACGTCCGCTTTTCAGCGCAGGGAGGATATTGTTGACATCCTGTACCTCGATGAAGTCGGGCTGTTTGACCGGGTTGTTGAATTGCGCCATTACCGCCATGGTGGCCAGATTTGGCGACGGTAGTCCGCACCACCCGCCGGTGATCAGATCGTTCAGTTTATTGAGCTTGGTGTCGCTCTGAAGTCCGACCACGACAAATGTCAGCGTTCCTGGCAGCTTGACCAGCGGAACATGATTCAAATGCTTGATGCGCCAGGCGGCGAAGTGCGGGCCGTCAAAAACGATGTCGTATTTGCCCGCGCGCATGTTGTTCACGTAGTCGATCCACCCCTGCGGGCGTTCATAGACCACTTGCTCGCCGATTTGCGTCGACAAGTAGCTCGCAAGCTTGCCGTACATCTCCTGAGCTTCCTCGGGTTTTTCGCGCGGCGGAGAGGTTAATAGCCACGCGGCCTGCGCCGACACGCTCGACAGCGCATAGACAACGATCAACATCGCGTATTTATGAAGCATAAAATCTCCGTGTCACCAACTTCGGGAGTAGCGTTCCCGTGCGCGGCTGATATCCATCATGGCGCCTGGCTTCAGTCTCGCCCGCCCAGCAACAGACACATTTCCGTAACAACTAGCGGCACGACCAATAAATACTTAACGAATACTGGCTATTTTGGCGGAACGGTGTGGTCAGTAGCTTAAGAAGTGGTGGATCGAGAAGCCAGGGCCAGCGACCACTCGCGTGCCGAACGTGACGGTCGGATTTATGGAGTTTGTGGTTCGCGTATCACTTGCACCAAGGGCTGCACGTCAGCGCGTAGCTCGGGCTGTAACGTGACGTGTTCGACCTGATAATTTTCATCGAGTCGCTGCAATTGTTGCGCAAGGATGTCCGGCCACTGTGCCATATCGCCGATCACCACATGTGCGGATAACGCGGGCTGACCGTTGCCCATGGTCCAGATATGCAAATCATGCACCGAGACAACACCCGGCACCCGAGCCATCGCCTCACCCACCTCACGCAAATGTAAATGGGCGGGTACACCTTCGAGAATCACATGCAGCGATTCGCGCAGCAGGTTAATGCTGGACATCAGTATCAATGCGCAAATCACCATCGACAGGATCGGGTCTATCGGCATCCAGCCGGTGAAATAAATGACGGCGCCCGACACGATGGCAGCCACCGAGCCCAGCATGTCGCCCATCACATGCAACAGCGCGCCACGTGTGTTCAAGGTTTGTTCGCCGCGACTGAGCACCAACATCACCGCGATGTTCACCAGCAATCCCAACGTGGCCACCCCTATCACCGCGCCACCTTGTACGGACTGTGGGTGCTGTAGCCGATCGATAGCTGACACCACGATGGCGACGACAATGGCAATCATCAACAGGCCGTTCGCGAAGGCAGTGAGGGTTTCGAGGCGACCAAAACCGTAGGTGTGAGTTGCGGAGGGTGGCCGTTGCGCAATCCATGCCGCCAGCAGGGCCAGTCCCAAGGCGGTGCTGTCGGACACCATGTGGCCCGCGTCGCCCAGCAACGCAAGAGAGCCGGACCACCAACCGGCGAGTGCCTCAACAATCGCAAAACAAAAAGTCAATACAAGCGCCCAGGCGAGCGGGACGCGGCTGCCGGTCTTCAGGTGGGCGCGATGGTCGGGGTGATCATGATGATGGTGGTCGTGGGGCATGGTGGGTGGTGCTACTCCGCCGCGCGTCGCCAGGTGCCGGACTTGCCGCCGGATTTTTCCAGCAGCCCGATGTCCTGCAAGACCATGCCGCGATCCACAGCTTTACACATATCGTAGATGGTGAGCAGCGCGACATTCACGGCGGTCAGCGCTTCCATTTCCACACCGGTGCGGCCGCGCGTTTCGGCGGTGGCGCGACATAAAATCGCCTGCGTGTCAGGTTGGGCGCTGAAGTCGATTTCAACATGCGTAAGCGGCAGCGGATGGCACAGTGGAATTAACTCGGCGGTCTTTTTCGCGGCCATAATGCCCGCGATGCGCGCGATGCCCAGCACGTCGCCTTTGGCCTGGGTTCCGGCGAGAATGCGCGCCAGCGTCGGCGCCTGCATCACAATGCGGCCGTGGGCGACCGCGCGCCGTTCGGTCTCCGGCTTCGCGCCGACATCGACCATGTGCGCTTCACCCGCGCTATTAAAATGAGTTAGTTCCGCCACACGCTGATCCTTGTGCATCGCTGCCGACTCGGCAAGTATAGGCGTTCAACCCACTGCGGACGAGTGCCATGACCATCATCGTAAAATACTTTGCGAGCCTGCGCGAACGCCTGGCACGCGCTCAAGATGAAATTGCCGCCGACGGCATCACGACCGTCGCCGACGTGTGGCGCGTGGCAACGCGTGACGCGGAATTCCCACCGAACGCACTGATGGCGGTCAACATGGACTACGCTCGGCCCAATGACGGCGTGAAGGATGGCGATGAGGTCGCGTTTTTTCCGCCTGTAACGGGGGGTTAGATTTGGTAATTTGCCCGAGTCAGGGCGACTGGCAGGTTACTGTCGTCTCAAACAGAGTCCACTTTCCGGATTGCATTAAGCTGTTTGTGCACGATCTTAGCGATTCAAATAACGGGACTGATGTGCCGCGCACCAGCACATAGCGATAACGCGCCAGGATGTCGGTCGAAATCATCAAGCGACCCTCCTGCGTAAACGGAATCGGAATGTCTGGTTTCAAGCGGATCGGTAATATCGGGTTTGGAAACAGCATGGGATTAAAACCACCGCCGACATGCGTATGGTAGTAGTAGTGATCATGGGCGTGGAGCTCGCGAAAAAAACGTGCGTCGAGAACTTCAGTGCTGGTATCGAGCATGAGCGGCATCACCGCAGCATTGCGCTCCATCTTTTCCAGTAACGGGAGGATTTCTGCAACTTCATTCGCGACCTTCGCTTGGGTTTGAATTGAAAATACAACCAATACCAATGCGCTTACACCACAGACGTGACCCTAGACACGCGACAACGGAACGTGCGCGAGCAATATCGCAAGCAATACATAAACTACGAATGCCAGTCGCAGATTGAAGTACGAATAAAATCCCGCCCAGAATGGCAATGCGAGATAACCAGCAGACGACAATGCGACGAAGAGCAGAATGCTTCGCGAGAACGCGTATTCATGCCGTCTCAAGATGGCCGCGACCAGAAAAACGCCAAGTATAAAAAGCCAAATTATTAAAACCACGGGATCGACACCGTTAGTCCATCGCATGCCGGTGAACAGCAGCAGAAAAAATTCCACCGTCCCGGTCAGCGGCCACCATCCAAATCCCCACTCGTGCTTGCTCACCGTAGCACCGGTCTCAGGGATTGCAGCGTACCAAACAACAATGAACGCCAATGCTATGAGCGCGGGCGCAATGGAGCGCACAAACCTGGCGTGATCTCTCCAATACCGCCCCGCAACGGCGGCAGTCAGGACGATGTACACCAGCGTGGTATATGGATGGGCTAGATACAGTGCCGCAAGCCACCCACCGTGGCGTAACGCGCCGAACGCTGTAAGCGGTTGCGAAGAAAACTGGCGGTGATCGTAGAGTGCGAGAAAAAGGAGCGGTACCGAAAGCAAATAACTTTGGAAGCCAAGAAAATAAACTTGACTGAAAACGGCAGGAAAAATCAGCAATAGCGCCCAGGGAATAGGCTTGTCGTTGAAGTCACGCGCAGCGCGCAAAACGACCGCCGCCATCAGTAGTACATACAGCGACAACACCCACTGACCGGCGGCCTCAATGCCCGACCATCGAGACAACCCTCCGGTTAACCAATATGCCAGAGAATACGAGTCCAGCCCGGACTTAATGTCGTAGTGCGTAGCCCAGTCGTAGCGCGCGTCGTTGTAAGTATTCAGAACGAAGGAGATAAACAGCTGCTGCGGATAATCCTGCATCGGTGGCCAGCGAAACCACCAGATCGGCCAGAGGCAAGCGGCGGTGAGTACAGCAATCCAACCCGCAAATTAGCGGAATGGGTGCTGAAACCATCGCCGAATCGGCCAGGAAGATGTGCTCAAATTTAATTCCCAGAATTTGCGGGCTGGTTAGACAAATACCGGTTAGAAGAACGGCTTCTCCGGCAATGCCTGAAAGCGTTTGATGCCGATGACGATTTCCGCTTTGGCATCCTCCGCACCGACCCAGCTTTCAACCTTGACCCATTTGCCAGGTTCCAGGTCTTTGTAATGTTCAAAAAAGTGCGCGACCTGGTCGAGCAGTTGCTGTGGTAAATCCAGGTAGGTGTTGATGCGGTCGTACAGCGGGGTGAGCTTTTTTACCGGCACAGCGATAATTTTTGCGTCCACGCCGGACTCGTCGGTCATGTTGAGCATGCCGACCGGGCGGCAGCGAATCACGATGCCGGTGCGCAATGGAAACGGCGAAACGACCAGCACGTCCACCGGGTCGCCATCTTCTGACAGCGTGTGCGGAACATAGCCGTAGTTCACGGGGTAGTGCATTGCAGTAGCCATAAAGCGGTCTACGAACATGGCACCAGTGTGCTTGTCGACTTCATATTTGATGGGGTCACTATGGGCGGGAATTTCTATAATGACGTTGATGTCGTTGGGGATGTCATTACCGGATGTAACGCGGTCCAGATTCATTGCTGCGCTCCTACAATACTGTTAACCACCGGCTGACATCATCGCAGCCATCGAAAAAACTTGGGGGCGCATTATATACCGAAAATTCCGCAGGGCTCACCAACCCCACACCACGCCTTCGAGCAAATTTTCTAAACCTGGATACTCGGTGGCTTGGGCGGGAACGAAGTACTTGGCATTTTTACTCAGCTCACCAAACAAGGTTTCAGCGGGCGCAAAGCCTTTTTTTACCGTCATCGCAGTGATTAATTTTTCGCGCATCTTTGGTCGAATGCGGTCACTCACGGTGAACGTTTGATTCGGAAACGACGGGCTTTTGAACACCACTTTAAATTGTCGCTTATCAGTGTCGGCGAGTTTTTTGAACACCGTGTCGCGCACGATTGCAGCGCGGCACTTGCCTGCGGCAAACGTGGTAACGACATCATCGAAGCTGCCTTTGGCTTCGATGATGTCGGGCTGCGTTACCGGGTTGGCGAACTGTGCCATGACGGTCGTGGTTCCCAAATTGGGCGAGGGCAGACCACACACAGGCAACGCCACCAGGTCACGTAATTTATTGATGCGCTTGTCGTCCCAGCGCGCAATCACGATGAAGTCCAAGGTGCCAGGTAATTTAACCAGGGGTACATGATTCAGGTGTTTGATGCGCCACGCGGCAAAATGGGGGCCGTCGAATACGATGTCGTATTTTCCGCTGCGCATTTCGGTGGAGTATTGCAACCAGTCGCGCGGCTGTGAGTACGTCACCGGCTCGCCGAGCAGATCGGCAAAATATGTCGCCAAGGGCTCATACATGAGTTTGCCTTGTTCGGCGCTCTCACGTGGCGGTGCGGACAGCACGAGATCGGCATAGGCAGCGGGTATTAACATCAAGCACGACCCGGCCCACAACAAGCCATGTCTCAACAAGGCGCCAGTCGATTTGCTCATGTGTTAATCCGATTGATTGTCGTGCTCGCAGTATGGCACACACATCACACTGGTTTTAGCAGCGATGTCATCGGCAAAACCCTGTGATCTTAAATGTCTTGCTAGGCGGCTATCGCACAACGTTCAAAGAACGCGGGGCAATTGCTAATCGTCCGTGTTAGTTCGCCAAAAAAAAGCAGGGCGGATGGAGTCCGCCCTGCTTATGTAGAAAAAATCCAGATCAGGGACTAAAAAAACAGGCTGGCAAGTGCTATGAACCACGTTACCGTCGAAGTGCTATTAATCACGCCATCACCATTACTGTCGACATCGACGCGCGCGTTGCCGCCACCAATCGCCGTGATTGTGGTAATCGACTTGGTTGCCGCAGTGGTGGCAGTGGCTGCCGTGGTGCGGGTCACTTTGATCGAGCCGCTGTCCGGTGCTCGGCCAAAGGTTCCCAACGGACCAACCAACGGTGTCGGAGTTTCAATCAACACATCGCCGCGTGCGCCGCCCTTCTTGTTCACCGACATCGTGTGTGTGTACAAGTTGGTGTTGTGGTTGTCGGCCAAGGTCATTTTGAAGTTGCTGGACTGGGTCGTGGTCACGGTGGCGCGCGTTACGCTGCCGGTTGAGGTTCCCTCTGCAATCTTGGTGTATGTCACACCGTCGGTGCTGCCGTTCGAAAACTTGTAACTGCTCTTCTCGGTACGGGTTGAGGTGGCCGACGTAATTGTCATGTCCGACACCGCAGTGGTTGCGATGCTCCAGATCGCAGGCGCTGGCGAAAACAGGACGCCTGACAACGCATTAATCGTGAAACTGCTGGTGCCGTCGAGCATACGGCCAAACTGGACGCATTTATTGTAGGTAGTTGAGTAGCTGTCGCCCGCTGAACGCCCAGCCGGTGCCACGTCATCAACGGTAACGGAAATGCTGCCATTGCCGGTGTCGGTCGTGAGCGGTGTGGGGCTGCTACAAAAATATACCGTGGTCACCGCGATGCCCGGTGGAGTGGCGAAGGTCAGCGCATGTTGCACTTCATCCGCTGCCAAGGTTGCGTAGTTAGTGTTGTCAGCGACATCAGTTGTTGTGTTTGTATCAGCTGATGCGCTGGGCTTGGCTTGCTCTTCTGGTGCATTGCAGCCCGCTAAAAATATCGCTAAACCGATTCCCGCCATCGTCAAAATGCTTTTTCCATTGTGTAATGTCATGCTCATGTCCCTCGTCCGTTTTGTAAAAGGTCTGGCGTCTGGCATATCGCCAGTGCCGACGTGAAAAATCACAGTAAAGAAAGCGCGGTCGATCTGTGTACTGCACCGCGCTGAATGTAGCACGCAGAAAAATTCACTCACACCCTAATGACGTGCGTAGGTGCCAGTTTTTTTCAACTGAGCTTAATGTTCTTTTAAGCCGTTTACAGGGACACCCTTAGGACGAAGATCACCAGAGCGCGTTACACCACCGCAAAAGTCAGCGCCACAAAGGTCGCGAACAACGCAAACAACACCGCACCTTCCAGCACGTTGCTCTCGCCATCGTGCAGATTGATCATCGCCGCCAGCAAGGTGAGCAACAGCATCGCCGCCTGCACGGGCGTAATGCCCATGTCGATGCGTGTGCCGGTGAGCAACGCAATTAGTTCAATAACCGGCACCGTGAGCAGTACGGTGGACAGCGATGCACCCAGCGCGATATTGATGACGGTTTGCATTTCGTCGCGCAACGCAGCGCGCATGGCGGTGAGGATCTCGGGGCTGGCGGAAACCAGCGCGACCATCACGGCGGGAATCGCGGAAGGCATGTTGAAGTGATGGGTGGCGGGTTCCATCAGCATCGACAGAATCTCCGCAAGCCCGCCGATCAGCACCACGCTCACCACTAACAGCCCGACGTGCCGGAGGATCGGCGCACCTCCGGCGTTGTCATGACCACCGGGCGCGACGGTGCCGGGTTTTTGGTAGCGGAAGAAGTAGCGGTGCTCGACCGTTTGAATGCGCAGAAACACGCCGTACAAAATCGTCATGATGATGATGGTAAATACCGAATACATTTGCCACGATTGCTGCGGCACAAAGTCGGGGATGAACATCGCAATGCCGAGCGAGACGAGCAACATCGCGATGTAGGAGTTGGATGCATCCAGGTTGTATTTCTGCTCACCGTGGCGCAGGCCGCCGATAATAGCCGCGATGCCGATGATGCCGTTGATGTCGATCATCACTGCGGAGTAAACGGTATCGCGGGCCAGCGTGGGCTGCTCGGAGTTCATCATCAGAATCGCCAGCATGACCACTTCGACGATCACGGCGGACGACGTGAGAATCATCGTGCCGTAGGGTTCGCCGAAGCGCTCAGCGAGTACTTCGGCATGGTGGGCGACGCGCATGGAGGTCGCAACGATAACGCCCACGATCACCAAAAACGCCAAGCCGACACCGACCGCACCGCTTTCGATCAGTGTGTGTTCGACGGCAAGTCCGATGACCGCAGTGGCCGCAGCAAGCAGTAGCGTGAATTCTTGCTTCAGCATAGGTGCGCGATTGTTGACGCTGACTCGGGCATTTGCAAACCGAACACTACGCAGCGGCTGGCCTATTTGCGCGGATCACGCAAATTCGCGATATCCACCAGATTCCATGTGCCGCCATCTTTGTAGAGGCGTTGGCCTTGCTTGGGGTAGTCGGCAACCTCATGCTGCAAGCGCTGTCCCACGACCAGGAACACCAGTGTTTGGTCGCCGTCGTTCACGAGGTTATGCACTACGGTACCGCGCGGCAGGCCCACAAAATCGCCTGCCGCAACCGGGTAGCGATCATCGCCAAGCATCACAGCGCCACGTCCGGACAATATGTAGAAGCATTCATCTTCATAGTGATGAACATGCGGCTCGGTGGTCTCACAACCCGGCGCCACCTCAACATAATGCACACCGAGATTTTGCAACCCCACCGCATCGCCCAGCGAGCGATTCATGCGCACGGCCTTCGGATTTAGAAAATGCACTTTGCGCTCGGGCGGCAACTGTTGAATCTGCTCGCGGGTGAGCAAGTACTTGCGGGTTTCCATGGCGGTTCACTCTTCCTGTTAAATTGTCGAGATCGGATTATTTCAGAGCAGTTTCTGTTGCGGCGCATGCGCAGCACCGCTCGCTGTCAACCACGCGAACACGGCCGGATCGCGCCAGTATTGCTGGAAGTTCTCATAGTAAATCCAGGCTTCCTCCGCACTGCCCAAGGTTACCGCGTAACGGTTAGGGCCTGCTTTGGGTTTGCGTGGTTGGGCGGCGACAAGATACTTGCGCACCACGGGCCACGTGTCGCACGCCATGTGTAAGGCTTCGGTGGCTTCCGCTACACGTCCGAGGCGGAACAATGCCAGCGGCTCGTTGAAACCGAGCTCCGGAAACATGTCACCGGGATAGCGCGCCGCTAACGCCAGCATGTCTTCGTTGCGATTCATACGGATGTAGTAGCGCGCAAGCTCGGTACGGAAACCATGGTTGTCGTTCGGGTTCAGTACGTAGACCATGCGCTCCATAAGCGCCAAGGCGCGCGCGACATCTTCGCACCTGCCGCTCAGATAGACGAGATTCGCCAGCAAACGCAATGCCGGACGATTGTCCAGCGCGGCCCAGATCAAACGAAACGGTGCGCCGGTATGGCGACTCAGTGCCAGGTCAAGAATTTTCTCGGCGCGGTTGAGCAATGGCGCCAGCAATTGGGTATCGATCCACGGTGATTCAGCATCGCGCAATGCATGAACATAGAGCACCAGATCGTCCAATATGTCGAACGAATCAAATGCCTCGGGATGGCGCTGCAAAAAGTCTATCCAGCGCGTGGCGGTCGGCTTCTCCCACGCGCCGATGTCCTCACTGTGCAGATACGCCAGTGCGGGTTTCGGCGGCGGATCGAGATCACGCCACTGCGCCGCAATCGCAGCGAGCGTGTCGTCGACAACCAATATCCCCACGCCGTCGTCGCTAACGACGACTTGATAGTGATTCTCGGGCGCTTGCGATGGGACGGCTGCGACCAGATCAGCAAAGGCTCGCTGGCTGGGCAGCGCAGTGGCACTGACATCGAACAAGGTTTGATCGGGTGCGGCGATGATTCCGCTGAAGAACTTGACCAAGTCTTCGAGCTGTTCATGATTTCCGCGTCGTAGGCGCGCTAACCAATACCTGGCACGTTCGACCGCTTGGTCGCGCTGGCCCGAAGTCAGCAACAGAATCACTTCCAGGTGACCCAACGAAGTACTGTCAGGATCGGTGCGCTGCGCAAGCTGAAATATCCGCCACGCCTCGTCCATGTCGCCGCCATCCGCGAGCAGCGTGCACCAACGCTGCAATGCAGCCGAACGCAAAACTGCGCAACGCGCATGGCTCACTCGCTCGACCAACGCACGTTTTTTACGCGGCTTGTTCAAGGCGGTATAGCAATCGGTGAGCACGTCGAAAGCGGATTCAGCGCGCTCGTCCAAATGGTCAAGCTCCGTGAATACGGGCTCCAGCAACTTGCGTGCGCGTTCGGCGTCGCCGTTCTCCAACCAGTCGTGCGCGACCGCTGCCAGCGCGTCGAGGCGCAACTGGTCGTGAGGAAGTTTGGCAAGTTGCGTCGCGGGCAAGTGATTTAACACGGCACGCAACACGTAATGCGGCTCAATGGGAAGCTCGGGTACCCCAAGCGCACCGCAGCAGTGTTTGTATTTGCGCAGTGATCCACACGGACACGGCGCATTGCGCTCGGGCTTCGGCAACGGACGAACCCGGTAACGATTGCCCGGTAACGGCGTGGCATTCCATATTGCACGCCCCAACGCATCCGCGAGAAAACGCCGACCGCCGTCGTCGTTCAACAGGCCGAAAAGCCTGGGCGCCAAACTCACGGCGTAGCGACGCATCCAGTCAAGAAATGTGTCCGGATCTTCGTCACGTAGAATTACGCCGGTCGCCGCTTCTAACAACAGCTCCAAATCCCGGGCACTGTCAAAGTCGTTGTTGCTGTCCATGCGTCCTCCGTCGTGATGACGGCAGAATCATAAGCGGGATGTATTGCTAAATCGAGCAATCCATCGCTGCGAGACCCGCGCAACAGATTGGAATGTTCCAGCCTGCCCACGTATGCAGCGGAGGAAAGACCAGCACGCGCATGGAGGTAGTCGCGACATTTTTGCGTGATGCCGAAGCCGTCGTTGCCGATGAAATCGCGCGACATCATTTTTTTCAACTCGTCGTTCACACACCGAATCATTCAAATAATAATACGCACCACAGGTGCGAATACCCCAATGACAAACCAAACC
>JANMQQ010000213.1:0-3168 GCA_031370545.1 Gammaproteobacteria bacterium | reverse complement strand
TGGTTGAAGTGAAGGCGCCTTGGTGCCCGGTGTGCAAGGCTCAGGCACCAATTTTGTCGCAGTTGAAAGCCGAGCCGAAGTTCAAGGAACTTGTGGGCTTCGATATCGACTTCGATTCGCAAAAGGACCTGCTGAAAAAGTTCGGCGTGCAAAAGCAAAGTACGCTTATCGTTTTCAAGGGTAAGCAAGAGACTGGTCGATCCACCGGCGACACCAACGCAAGCTCAATCGGGGCCTTGCTTGGAAAGTCGATCTAGCTGGACATGGTCGGCATCGGACTTGCGCTGCTCGCGGGACTGCTGTCGACATTGTCGCCGTGCGTCCTGCCGCTCATTCCGATCGTAATTGGAACTGCGCTGGGCGAGCATCGCTTCGGCCCCGTGGCGCTCGCCGCGGGGCTCGCGTCATCCTTCGTGATCATCGGACTGTTCGTTGCAACGATCGGCTTCGCCGCCGGGCTCGACCATGAACTTTTCCGTTCGATCGCCGCCGTGCTGATGATCCTGGTCGGCGGTGCGCTGCTGATGCCACGCATGCAGCTTCGGTTTGCGGCGGCGGCTGGACCGATCGGGAATTGGGCTCAGGCCCATGCCGGGGCGATTTCCACGCACGGATTGGGCGGTCAATTCGCTGTGGGGCTCATCCTCGGTGCGGTGTGGAGTCCCTGCGTTGGCCCGACGTTGGGCGCGGCTTCAGTTCTCGCCGCGCGCGCCGAAAATCTGGCGGTTGTCGGGTTGACAATGTTCGCGTTTGGCATTGGCGCAGCGCTGCCGTTGCTCGCGATCGGGATGATGTCGCGCGAAGCGCTGTCGCGATGGCGCAATCGCCTGCTCGCAGCCGGTAGCGGCGGCAAGGTGTTTATGGGCATCATGCTAATCGCAGTCGGCGCGTTCATACTGACAGGAATGGACAAGCGCATTGAAACAATCCTGGTTGAATCATCGCCAGGTTGGTTGACGAAATTGACAACTCAATTCTAGCGACCCTGCCCTGAATTAGCTCCCCTCCCGGGCTATCACATCCCGTTCCCATCGCTCGGCTATATCGAGAAGGCGGGGACCGCCTATCGCTTCGTGCCAGCGGCGTGGAATCCGGCGCACTGACGGAAATCTTGCGCGAAATGAAGGCCGCCCATTTTGGGCGGCCTTTGCCATTATAAAGACGGACCGTTCGTTGCGGACGTAGTGCGGTGACCTTGCCACCCGTGCACGCCTCATCATCGAGTTTACTTGCTCGCGCCGATGAGTGACGCAGTCGTGGTTGGCAGACGGCAGTTGCCGCCAAACGGACCTGCAGCCGTGTCCCCTATTCGGTCGGTATCGGGGTGCCCGACATACCGCAAACATGACGGTAACAACACGATTGATCCGAAGTGGTCCTGCAAGTGTCTTGCTGTAAGCCCGAAAAACGCAAATATTTACGCAGGTTCAGTGATCATCTCGAAAACCTAGTGAGGGGAGACATCCATGCCTTTGCACGTGACGGCGCTTTATGCGGGGTTGCTCGGTATTGTCGGCATCGTGCTGTGGGGCCTGGTCGGACGGGAGCGCGGCAGGGCCAAAATTTCGCTAAACGACGGCAACATCAAGCCGCTGGTCGAAGCCAACCGTCGCCATATGAACTGGGTCGAGAACGTCCCGTTCATCTTGCTGCTGATAGCAATCGCGGAACTCAACGGCGCCTCCAAGACCTTGCTTCACGTCATGGGTGGTGTGCTGTTGGTTTCGCGCATAATCCATCCGTTCGGAATCCACGCCGACAACGCCAAGATTATGACGTGGCAACGCAACGGTGGCACGACAGGAACGATGATTGTTGGCTTGGCTGCGATCGTGACGGTGCTATGGCAGTTCATCGCCCGGTAAAGCATTTTCTGAAGAACTAGGATTCAAGTGGAGCGCGGCGCGTACGCCACTGCCTCACCAGCATTCACGATAAACCATGGTCATTCTGGAAATGTTGATATTGAAACGTGACTGCGTGCACTGATGGCCTACGACGAAATACTAGCTGAACGCATCCGCAGCATCCTGCGAAATCGCTCCGAAGTTACGGAGCGAAAAATGTTCGGCGGACTTGCGTTCATGTTACATGGGCGCATGTGCTGCGGTATTGTTGGTAACGATCTCATGCTGCGCATCGGGGAGCCCGGTTACCAAACCGCACTGAAGCGCCCTCATGTCCGGCCGATGGATTTCACCGGACGCCCGATGAAGGGAATGATTTACGTAGACGCCGCCGGCTTACAAGCCGCGAGTTCTTTGAAGTCCTGGCTGGCGAAGGGCATCACATTTGTGCGGAGTCTGCCCGAAAAGAAGCCTAAATCGAGCGGCAGCCGCACGGGTAAGAAAGTGGTTGCGCGTAAGGCGGAGTGAATTCCAGGGTGCAGCCGGGCTGCATCGCGGTGGCTTGCGTATCGTGAAGGACACTTCAATAACCAGCGAAAGAAAAATCGCATGAAAAAGTTCCTAGTTTTGTATCGAATGGATATGGCTGAAGCAGCCTCAAATAAACTCAGCGCCGAGCTGCGTTCCGTTTCGCCATTTCACGCGCGCACGCCGACCTAAACCACCACCGCTCGGCATCGCAAAATTGAAAATCACCGGCACATCTTGCCCCGCCTCTACCGCAAGCCGAACGCCAGTGTCTGAGATATCAAGCACCCTACACGGCCGCTTCGCAAATCCGCCGTTCGGGCGAATCCAGGCGGGGGAGCCAATTATTCGGCGCGAGGACTTTCGCTGTTCACGTGACTTTCGCCCCGATCCCATCTGACTCGCATTGATCCGCCCGAAAGCCATCGTGGTCGCCTCTTTGTCCGGCCCAGTAGGCCCCGCGCGAGTAAAGAAACATGCAACATGTCGGGAGCTCCCCGACAAAGCCTATCCCCGCGCAGCAACTCCACTCCTGTCAACTCCACTCCCTGCCACTGGGGCGGTTCTTTGCTATAACTGGGGACGCTGATGAGAAGGATGCGGGCGTAGCTCAATGGTAGAGCTGTTGCTTCCCAAGCAACTGACGACGGTTCGATTCCGTTCGCCCGCTCCAATTCATTTGCAGAGAGAATATTCGGAGAATAACCGGTCTAACCCATTGAAATCGCTCATACCGCCAAAGCTTCCCAAGCTTCATACGAGGGTTCGATTCCCTTCGCCCGCTCCAGTCTTT
>JANMQQ010000199.1:0-2758 GCA_031370545.1 Gammaproteobacteria bacterium | reverse complement strand
CCTTCGACAACGAAACGCCGCGCCACCGTGTGCTGCTCACTCCACACACCATCGCATCACGCCTGATCACTAACGGTGAATACCTTGAATTCATGCATGCGGACGGATACCGTCGTGCAGAATTCTGGCTCTCCGATGGCTGGAACGCCGCGCGTGCGCACCAGTGGCACGCGCCGCTCTATTGGGAGCAGCGCGACGCGCGCTGGTGGGTTTACACTCTCGGCGGCATGCGCCCGGTGCATGAACACGAACCCGTGTGCCACATCAGTCTCTATGAAGCCGATGCCTACGCACGCTGGGCCGACGCACGCCTGCCCACCGAAGCGGAATGGGAAGCGCTCGCTAATCAACACCCGACCCCAGGCAATCTGCGTGACGCAGGCCATCTGCATCCACAACCGGCATCTGCAGACGCAACGCCCGCGCAATTGTTTGGCGATGTGTGGGAGTGGACGCAAAGCGCCTACTCACCTTACCCCGGCTATCGGCCCGCCGCTGGCGCGCTAGGCGAGTACAATGGCAAATTCATGATGAACCAAATCGTGCTGCGCGGCGGTTCGTGCGTCACACCCGCCGCACACATTCGCGCCAGCTATCGCAACTTCTTCTATCCGGTGGATCGCTGGCAATTCTCCGGGCTCCGCTTGGCGCGCGACCTATGAAAAAACTCAACGTCCAGATCCACGGAGAAGCTCCGTCGCAACAAACGTTCGGCGATGCCGTACTTGACGGACTCGCGCACCGACCGCGCCGCCTGTCGCCCAAGTTTTTCTACGACGAACGCGGCTCGCGCCTGTTCGACGCGATCTGCGACTTGCCCGAGTACTACCCCACGCGCACCGAGATGGGTATTCTCGAAACCTGCGCTGCTGAAGTTGCCACGCTCGCGGGTAACAACAGCGCGCTGATCGAAATCGGCAGCGGTGCCACGCGCAAGATTCGTTTGCTGCTCGAATCGCTGCGCCCGCGCCACTACGTGGGCGTCGACATCTCGCAGGAATTTCTACAGGAGTCGGTGTTGCGCCTCGCGCAGGATTACCCGTGGCTTGAAGCGCACGCCGTGTGCGCGGATTTTGCCGAAGACTTCGAGGTGCCGGATTTCGACGGCGCGGGACAACGCGTGCTGTTCTTCCCTGGTTCCACCATCGGCAACTTCGAGCCACACGAAGCGCTTGCATTGCTGCAACGCCTACGCCGCATGGCGCAACCCAGCGGTGGATTACTCATCGGCGTGGATCTGAAAAAAGATCCGCAAATGTTGCACGATGCCTACAACGACGCTCAAGGCATCACTGCTGCATTCAATTTGAATTTGCTGCACCGCATCCGCACCGAACTTGGCGCTACGCTTGACGCCGACGGCTTTACGCACCGCGCCTTCTACAACGCGGAGCTTGGCCGCATCGAAATGCATCTGGTCAGCCGCCACGCGCAAGAAGTGCGCGTGCTCGGTCGCCGCTTCAGCTTCGCCGCTGGCGAAAGCATCCACACCGAAAACTCCTATAAGTACTCCATCGAACAATTCCACGCGCTCGCGCGCAGCGCAGGATTTAAACCACGCCGTGCGTGGACCGATGCGGCGCAGTTGTTCAGTGTGCATTATTTGGAAATTGGCACGGCGGGACGCAGTAACTGCGTCGCATCCTGCACTTAGTTTCGGTTAAAGGAAAAAAATGAAAGCCATCTGGAAAGGTCAGATTTTAGCGAACAGTGACGACACGATCGTTGTGGAAAACAACCACTATTTTCCGGTCTCGTCATTAAATATGGAATTATTCAAGCCCAGCGAAACAAAAACACATTGCCCCTGGAAAGGCGACGCAAGTTATATGTCAATCATTGTTAATGGCGCAGAAAATAAAGATGCTGCCTGGCATTATCCACCGCCGAAAGATGCTGCAAAACAAATTAAAGGTCGAGTAGCATTTTGGCGGGGAGTAGAGGTCATTGAGTGACGTTGCAATTGATCATGCATGGCAATGTTGAATGTCAATAACGGCAACCTCAGGAGGTCGTCATGCTCTGGCGCGAAAAGAAAACCCGCATGCCCGCACGTAAAGAAGCGCTGCCGGGTCGGGATCAAAAAATACTCGTCCCCAAGCTGCACCACGTGAACCAGCACCCAATGGAAGGGCCGTTTCCGGACGGGCTGGAAATGGTGCAGTTCGGTATGGGTTGCTTTTGGGGCGCGGAACGCAAATTCTGGGCGGTGCCCGGTGTTTACGTCACGGCGGCGGGCTATGCGGGTGGCTACACGCGCAATCCGGATTATGAAGAAGTGTGCAGTGGCATGACGGCTCACAACGAAGTGGTGCGCGTGGTGCACGACCCCGCCAAGGTCAGCTTCGAGCAACTGTTGACGGTATTTTGGGAAGCGCATGATCCAACGCAAGGCATGCAGCAGGGGAATGATGTGGGCACGCAATACCGCTCCGGCATCTATACCTATAACGCCGGGCAGCACGCGGCGGCGTTGGCGTCGCGTGATCGCTACCAGAAAAATCTGGTGGCTCAGGGCCATGCCGCGATTACCACCGAGATTGTCGCAGCGACGGAATTTTACTTCGCCGAAGATTACCACCAGCAATATCTGGCAAAAAATCCGGGCGGTTATTGCGGCTTGGGTGGGACCGGGGTTAAGTGTTGACGTTTTCGGGTAACATGAATCACTGCGGCTTGGCGCTGTCGGCGTCCAGGTACACACCTAATGGTCCGCGCTGAAGGTACAGGGTCATGACCTGGCCATTGCGCACGATTT
>JANMQQ010000198.1:0-12594 GCA_031370545.1 Gammaproteobacteria bacterium | reverse complement strand
CGGCCATGGTTCAACCCACCATAGGTTCAACAGCTTGAAAATGAATCTGTATGCCATCGTGAATTACATCGGCAAGCGCAGCTTGCAGTTGCTCGACGCTGGACGCGCATTGACCTTCAATATGCATGATATACAGTGGTTTTTGATCGCTGCCGCCAACGTCAGATTCTAAATTCAAGATATGGAACTTGGCCTGGGCCAACGCGCCGGTCACGTGAGCAACGATGCCACTGCGGTCGGCACCGTAAACCGACACACTCATATTCGGTTGAATGTGACGATGTAATTGTCCTGCGATGGGATCGACATGCACCGTTAAACCCAGCGCTTGAGCATCGTGTGCCACCAACTGCTCAATCGCGCCTGCATCGCCTGCATGGCTCACCATGAACATCATCGCGAAATTGCCGCCCAGGCGCAGCATCGATGCCTCGCCCAAATTGGCACCACCCTGATACAACGCTTGCGTGATGCGCGCGACGATACCGGCCTGATCGCGCCCGACGAGAGCCAACATGTACCAAGGTGCCATAGCGTGACCTCCCAGTTTTTAATGCGTTTCAGTGCAGCACGGAATGGCTAAAATAAATCAGCATCGCTCCGGCAACGATCAACACCATCTGATCCAGCATCGCACGCGGGTGCACGCGTTTGTGCAAGCCGGGAATCAAGTCCGCCACCGCGATATATATAAAACTGGCGGCGGCAATCGCCAAGATGTAGGGCATGTAGCGGGTCGATGCGTCGAGGCTGATAAACGCCACGATGCCACCCAACACGGTGCTGCCGCTGGTGAGCACACTGAAGGTTACCGCCTGCACGCGCGTATACCCGCTCTGCAACAGCACTACGATGTTGCTGACTTGCTGCGGCACCTCGTGCGAGGCAATCGCAAGCGCAGTGATAATTCCCAAATGGATGTCGGACAAAAATGCTGCGCCGATGAGAATGCCATCGACAAAACTATGCACTCCGTCGCCGACCAAAATTAGCAACCCGGCCGGAGCCGCTGGCTTTTGCAACGGATGCGCATCGTGCAGCTCGCAATGATCCGCATGGCAATGGCGCCAGAGCAAGAGTTTTTCGAGCAGGAAAAATACCAGGACACCGACCAACACCACCGCCAGCACGCCGTGCACACCTGCATCACCGGGGACTTCCAGCGCGTGCGGTAACAAGCCTAGAAATGCAGCCCCCAGCAGCACACCGGTCGCGAAGCTGACCAGATGCGGTTCGAGCCGCAGACGAACTTTGTCAGGAACGAGAAACAACGCCGACGCCATCAGCACCGTCAGGGTGCCACCGACCAGGCAAAACGCGATGATCCAAGGCAATAACACGTGGGCGCGTCCGGATGAAACTGAAGGAGCGCATGATAACGGTATAAAATAACTCCCGCTATGGTTACGTCCATCACACATTGAGTGCACGTGAACGACGCAGGGTTAGAAAACGGAAAGCAAAGTGTCGTAAGATACCCCGGCATCATCAATCCACTTTGGCTGGGGCGGTACCGCTTGAGACGTAACATCGGACTGTTAGCGCTACTACTTTATGCAGCAAGCGCTGTAGCTGAACTGCCGCTTGCGAAAGAATATCAATCGCTGGACAAGCGCATTCAAACCATCAAAAGCGGCGTGCTCGCACTCGGGCAAGATCTTTCCATGCTGGATAAAGGCATGCTGTCCTTTTCCGGCAATCCGCTGGTCGTATATCTCTCCTCCGACATCGACGACATTTTTGAACTGCAAGCGGTGGAGCTGGAACTCAACGGCAATTTTATTGCGCGTAAAGAAATGATCCCCAATGTCATGAGCGCGTTGCAACACGGTGGCGCACTGCGCGTGGTCGTTAAAGAACTGCCGCAGGGTGACTACCAACTGAAAGCCACCATGATCGGCAAAGTCGGCAAGGGACGCGATCACCGCACCAGCGTCACGCTGACGTTCTCCAAAGAGAATCGACCTAAAACTGTTGAGCTGCGCGTGTCCAACGCACGCGAACGGTTTCTACCCGAATTCGTCGTTCGAGAGTGGGACTAATTTTATGCTGACGCAGCGGTTCATTAATTGGCTCAGCGTTGTATTCGGCGCGTTGTTGATCGCGTGCACGCTAACACGACCGGTTTTTGCACTGGACATCATGTGGGGTGATATTCAAGACCCACGCCTGCGCGAAGCGATCTTTGATCTGGAAGAGGAAGATTATTTTGCCGGCATTGTACGCTTGGTAACCAATCGCAATTTTATCGACGTCGGCGTTGATAAAGATAACGTCAGCCTGTTGTTGGTGGCTCTCTACCTGGGCTACGGCATGCCCGACGAAGCCAAAGAGTTGTTGTCCGAAGAATTGGATAAAAACAGCAAGCTGGATGTGCAAAATGCGCTGTGGCTCAAACTGGCCCAGGCGCGTTACCAACGCGGCCAGTATGCCGACGCGAATACCGCGCTGACGCAAATTCGAGGAAAAATGCCACGCGAAATCGAGCTCGAACGCCGCCTGCTCTACGCGCTGGTGCTCATTCAACAGCGCCAGCCCAAGCAAGCCGCTGACGTGCTGAACGTGATCGACCTAAAAGGCAACGTAAACTCCACCGCGTTTGTACGCTATAACCTGGCCATTGCGCTGCTCAAGCTGAACCGTATCGGCGAAGCCATGGAGCAGCTCAAACTTCTGGGAGAAATGAATTCCACGCAGAAAGATTTACTCGCTTTGCGCGATCAGGCCTTGATTACCGCCGGATACTCCCTGTTAAAAAATAAAGACCCGGCACAAGCGAAAACCTACCTCGAACAAGTACGTCTCGACGGCACCCTGTCCGGTAAAGCGATGCTGGGGTTGGGTTGGGCATATTCGAGCATGGACAAGCACAAGCTCTCGATTGCTGCGTGGTCCGAATTGGGCAAGCGCGACATCAGTGACCCTGCCGCATTGGAAGCAACCTTGGCGATTCCGTATGCCTACAGCAAGCTGCAAGCATTTCGCCAGGCGGCAGAACATTATGAAACCGCAATCACCGACTTCGTCGCCGCTGACAAAAGGTTGGATGCTCTGATGACTTCAGTACGCGGTGGGAAAACTCTCGCTGTTATCTTGAAACAAGGACCGATGGCGCATCCGGCTGCGATGCAGGAATACCGCAAAGTCACCGATCCGGCCGATCTACATTTTCTTGCCCCGCTACTAATGAGTTATGAGTTCCAGGAAGCCCACCGCAACTATGAAGACATGCAAACCCTGAGCAAAAAAGTACAGCAGTGGATCAACGCGTTGGAAAAAGCCAAGAATGTATCGCCGAGCTTTCGTGAGTCCTATATGGGGCGTCTGGTAAAACACCAAACTGAAATTTCGAACACGACGCGCGATCTTGAAAAATATATAAAGCGCTTAGCACTGGCCCAATTAAACGGTCAAAAAGAACGCATCAATCGTTACGTCTCTCAAGCACGCTTTTCAATGGCGCAAATCTATGATCAGGCCGCGCGTACCTCAGGCCAGTAAGCTCGAAAAAAACTTTTTCTACATTCTCCACCAATGATTGCTTTGGCTGCTCCTCGCATTGAAAAATCATAGTTGACAGTTCCACTCAACTACTATAATTTCTGACTATCCAGCTAGGTTATTATTTTCTACGCGACGAACACGTCAACGGAATCGGGAACACGCCATGAAACTCTCAACGAAAGGCCGTTACGCCGTAACTGCAATTATGGCCGTAGCCATTGGTGAACAGAGCAAGCCGGTTACCCTCGCGGAAATTTCCGAGGAACAAGGCATCTCAATCTCTTATTTGGAACAGATTTTTGCACGCTTGCGCAAAAGCCAAATCGTAAAAGGTACGCGCGGCCCAGGGGGTGGTTATTGCTTGTCCCGCGAACCCAAGGACATCAGCATCGCAGAAATCGTAATCGCGGTTGAAGATCAAGTACGGGTGCAGAAGCCGATTGGTAATGGCCTGGAAAATCCGCGCAGCAATATGATTAATTCGATGTGGGACGACCTGAGTCAGCGCATCCAATCGTTATTAAGAGCAGTGACGGTTGCTGATTTACTTAAGGGAAAACAAGTTGGCGAATCACCCTTTGGATCAACGCAGCAAGCGCCCCATTTGAAAGTGGTTCCGAATAAACAATCGTGGGCAGTTTAGAGTCAGAGTCGCAGAAAATCTGAGCAATATTTCGAGAGATTGATAGAATTACCGACTTACAGCAGGAGCAATAAGGTTATGGCATACAGCGACAAGGTCATTGATCATTACGAAAATCCCCGCAATGTCGGTTCTTTTGATAAAGAAGACCCGAATATAGGCACCGGCATGGTCGGAGCCCCAGCATGCGGCGACGTAATGAAGCTGCAAATCAAGGTTAACGAGCAAGGCGTTATTGAAGATGCCCGCTTTAAAACCTACGGCTGTGGTTCAGCCATTGCGTCCAGCTCGCTGCTGACCGAGTGGGTAAAAGGCAAGACTCTGGAACAAGCCAAGTTGATCAAGAACACCGATATCGCAACTGAACTCGCGTTGCCGCCGGTTAAAATCCATTGCTCAGTACTTGCGGAAGATGCCATCAAGGCAGCGATTGAAAATTACATGCACAAGAAAATCGACGCGCCAGTTCATGGTGAAGAAGTCGCAACTCTCAACTGATTATCGCGGTGTTTAGCTACGCTTAATTTCTCCTCAACACACGGATGTGTTGCCTCTTTGTTTAGACCCTATTCCCTCAATAAACGAAGATCCAAGTAACGCTCGGTCCTATTTAATTTTGACGGGCGACAGATCCACGCCCAAGCGATTGGCCACTTCTTCATAAGCTTCCACAACACTACCCAAACCTTGACGAAAGCGGTCCTTGTCGAGCTTCTTGCGGGTCTGCGCATCCCACAACCGGCATCCGTCCGGAGTGAATTCATCGCCCAACATTACCTGATTTCCGCTGCGTCCGAATTCCAGTTTGTAGTCAACCAACAACAGCCCCGCATCCAAAAATAATTTCTTCAATACGCCGTTCACCTGAAAAGTAAGTTCTTTCATGCGCGCCACTTCCGTGTCCGTCGCCCATCCGAATGAACGGATGTGGTAGTCGTTAATCATCGGGTCGTGCAACGCATCGTTCTTCAAAAAAAATTCAAACGTCGGAGGAGTCAAGTCCCGACCCTCTTCGATGCCCAGGCGTTTGCAAATGCTACCGGCCGCAATATTGCGTACGACGCATTCGACCGGAATCATGTCCAGCTTTTTGACTAGCGATTCTTCGTTCGATAAGAGCTGTTCGAAATGCGTTGCGACCCCGGCCTGCTCCAGCTTGGTCATGATGAAGGCGTTGAACTTGTTGTTCACCTCACCTTTCCGATCCAGCTGTTCTTTTTTTAAGCCATCGAATGCCGAGGTGTCATTGCGAAAATGCAGCACATAGCGCTGCGCATCATCAGTCGCATATACCGTTTTGGCCTTGCCGGAATAAAGCTGATCTTTCTTTTGCATGCCGCGATCCTAAAAAAGTATTACTGAAGTTTAGTCTGTAACTGTTTGAGCACCGGCTCGGCCAGCGCGTTGTCGAGCTTCTCGCCAGATTTGTCACGCACGTACACGTTGGTCGCTTCGCCTTCGTCTTTCAGCACGATGCGATATTGGCGCTGTGCGTCGGGCTCCTTGCTGAACAACCGCGTGATCCATGACTTCTTTTTACCCTCGCCCAATTCAGCAGGAGAATTTTGTGCGATAACAAAAAATACGCCGGTCGAACGATTACGATCTTCGATGTTGTAATCCAGTCGGTCCAATGCCAGCTCAACCCGGCGCCACACGCGTGCGAAATCTTCGTCGATATGCACGATGGGAATGCCCTGCGAATCTGCACCCACCGTCGCGCGCTTGATGATTTCCTTGGGCGCCGCCAAAACTCCGCCCGCCTTTTCCTGCGCGACACCCAGATACACCATGAGCTGTTTCAGCAGCTCATTTTCCAATTCGAGATCGGTGGGGCGTAAACGCCAAGCGAGCATCTTGTCTTGTTCTGATAACTCCACGCCCCGATGACTCAGATACAACTCGGTGGTGCCAGGTTTGTCACCGCGATCAAAACGCACGCGATATTTCTCCCGCGTCGGCACCGCGTAAATCTTGGCATCCGCTTTGGTTCGCGCACCGGCATCGGTAGGCAAGTTGGACTGCTGCTGCGTCCATTCGGTTTCGATCACACCCGTGGTTGGATCGTCCACGCTCAACGCAAATCCGCGCTTCAACCAGAAACTGCGCACCCAAGACCATACCTGCGCAGGCTCGCCATTTAATACCAGCCAACGTTGGGCACCATCGCGGGCCAACGTGATGTTGTCTTGATTCGGCAACACCACCAGCGGCACAGGCTCCGCGGCAGGGGCCGACGCGGTGACGGGCGGCGGGTTACCCGGAGACATTTCCAACCCTTCGTCAAAATTCGGCAGCGTCAGATCAGGCGGCACTTCCAGCGGCTTGCCGTAAGTGCTTTCTTCATAGATACGCTTGGTCGTATTGCTGCACCCGGCAACGCTTAAGACGAGCACGCAAGCCAAACTTGAAACTAATTTCATCTCAACCTTAAACACTCAAACCCGCCTGGCGTATCGCCTGTAACACAGTCGCGTGATATTTCTCGGACAACTCCGTCAGCGGCAAACGTATGCCGCGTGGAATCAGCCCCATTTTGAACAGCGCCCATTTCACCGGAATCGGGTTGGCTTCAACGAACAAATTCTTGTGCAGCGCCAACAGCTTTTGGTTGATGGCATCCGCCTGCTCCCGTTGACCTGCACTCGCGGCAGCGCACAAGTCGTGCATCAAACGCGGTGCCACGTTGGCGGTGACCGAAATGTCACCCTTTGCCCCCATCAAAATCAACTCCATCGCGGTCGCATCGTCGCCGCTATAGAGGTCGATACGATCACCGCAACGGTCGAGAATTTCCTTGCCACGCTGCAAATTGCCAGTCGCTTCTTTAATACCCACGATGTTCGAAATATGCGACAGGCGCTCCACCGTGTCGGGCAACATGTCACACGCGGTGCGACCTGGCACATTATAGAGAATTTGTGGAATCGCCACGGATTCGGCCACTTTCTTGTGGTGCAAATACAAACCTTCTTGCGTGGGTTTGTTGTAGTACGGCGTCACCAACAACGCGGCGTCGGCACCAGCGTGCAGCGCGCACTGCGTCAACTCGATGGCTTCGCTGGTGGAATTCGCGCCGGTTCCGGCAATCACTGGAATGCGACCGCGCACCATTTCCACGATCCGGCGCAACAGCGAGCAATGCTCGTCCATATCCAAAGTGGCGGATTCACCGGTGGTACCCACGGCGACGATGGCATCGGTTTTGTTCTCGACGTGAAACTCAACCAGCCGTTGCAAGCTCTCGTAGTCCAGCGATCCGTCGTCGTGCATCGGCGTTACCAACGCCACCATGCTGCCGTGGAACATGCCACTTCTCCGTCGAAAAATTGAAGAACGCATGGTACTTCCGCGTTGCACAACTGACAAGGACTGACATCTGCCTGGATAAGTGCGTTAGCAGACCGAGCTGCCAAAAAAAAAAGCGGATCATTCGTTCATGATCGACAACGCAGCGGATGAGATTTAACACGATGTTGACTCTCGCCATGCGACGTCGACTCAACCCCTGGTACTCCCGGATCTTTACGTCGGGGACAGTGCCGGGTCCTTTGTAAAGTGAATGGAGAGTTCCGCTATGAGACAACATAAATTTATTTCTACCATGATCCTTGCCGGTCTGCTGGCGACCGCTGCGGGTTGCGCCTCAACGTCAAAACAGGAAAGCACCGGTCAGTATGTCGAAGACAGCGTAATCACGACCAAAGTGAAAGCCGCCGTCTTCAACGAGCCGACCTTGAAGTCCTCGGAAATCAACGTTGAGACCTACAAAGGTGTGGTCCAGTTAAGCGGCTTCGTTAGCGGTGAGGCTGATACTCGCAAAGCGGTCGAAGTTGCCCGCAACGTTAATGGTGTCAAGTCCGTCAAAAACGATATGCGTGTCAAGCCACAGTCATAATCTGCCGGACGTTCAGGCACACGACTGTTACTTTTGTTGAGATGCAAAAGACGTAACTTCGGCGTCAGGAACTACTGAGAGGGAACTCGGTGGGTTATGTCACGGAAGCTCCATTTAGCGGGCAACTGGGGATTTTAACCAGAAATACGGAGATTAATTATGAACGCAGCAACCAAAACTGTAGCGACCAAAACAACCGCCGTGACGGCCCTCATCGTCACCGTAACCCTGGTTTTATTAGTGGGTGCAGTCATGCTCGGATGGCCGCTAAGGGCTGGGATGATCGGGTATGGAGCCATGGGCAATGACGTTTGGATGCTGATTCCGACCATTCTTTGGGTATGGATCCCCAATCTGGTTATGGTCGGTCTCGGTGTCCTGCTCGCGTGGGTCACCTTCAATAAACACCGCAATCGGATTAGAAATAAAACCGAGAAGTAAAAGTAAGTCGCCCGAGTAATCGCACGGGACGCGCGTTTCTCGGTGTATCTGTCTTTTTCTAACCTGTTGCGGGTCTGCAACGGGCTAGCGCGCCCTTCATATCACATTCAAGGAGATGCTCATGAGTTTGGGAACCATCCTGCTGTTTGTCGTTGTACTGCTCCTGATCGGGGCAATCCCAAGTTGGCCGCACAGTCGTGGCTGGGGCTACGGACCCAGCGGCTTGCTGGGTGTTGCGCTGATTGTCGTCATCGTACTGCTGCTGACCGGGCGGGTATGATCCCGCGTTCGTCATGGCACCTCATGGGACGACCGCCCTACGCAAGCACGCCGTTGTTTGGCGCGCTGATTTTGGCGCTGTCCGGATGTGGCGACATGGCTTCACTCCCGGTTTCCGCAGGCACGGGCACGCAGCCCGCGCTGCCTGCTCCGAATCACACACTGATTCCGACCGTGCACATTGCGCCCGCCACGGGTTGGCCATCGGGCGTCACGCCGCAGGCCGCTGCGGGCACCCGCGTTAACGCATTCGCTCGTGACCTGGATCATCCGCGCTGGCTGTATGTATTGCCCAATGGCGATGTTCTGGTCGCCGAAACCAACGCTCCGCCCAAACCCGACGATGGTCAGGGCATCAAGGGTTGGATGATGAAACTGTTCATGAAGAAGGCGGGCGCGGGCGTGCCAAGCGCCAATCGGATCACCCTGCTACGTGACACCGACGGCGACGGCATCGCGGACCAGCGCTCGGTGCTGCTGGAAAGCCTCAACTCGCCGTTTGGCATGGCGCTCGTGGGCGCAGATCTTTACATTGCAAACTCAGACGCCGTGGTGAAATTTCCCTATGCTGAGTACACGACTCACATCAGCGCTCCGGGCACGGAAGTCGTGAAGCTGCCGGCCGGAACGATCAATCATCACTGGACCAAAAACCTCATCGCGAGCCCCGACGGAACCAAGCTTTACGTCACCGTGGGCTCCAACAGCAATGTAGCTGAACGTGGCATGACGGCGGAGTTCGAACGCGCGGCCATCTGGGAAGTCGACGCTAAAACCGGCACGCATCGCGTGTTTGCTTCGGGCCTGCGTAACCCCAACGGCATGGCGTGGGAATCGCAAAGCGGTGCATTGTGGACGGTCGTGAATGAACGCGACGAGCTCGGCAGCGATCTGGTGCCTGACTACCTGACCTCGGTGCGCGACGGCGGCTTTTACGGCTGGCCTTACAGTTATTTTGGCCAGCATGTTGATGAGCGCGTGAAACCGCCGCGGCCGGATTTAGTGGCGAAAGCCATTATGCCTGACTACGCCTTGGGCCCGCATACTGCGTCACTTGGATTGGTGTCTTCTACCGGCACCTCGCTGCCAGCCCGCTTTGCTGAAGGAATGTTCATCGGCCAGCATGGCTCGTGGAACCGTCGCCCATACAGTGGCTACAAGGTGATTTTTGTGCCCTTCGAAAACGGTAAACCTTCCGGCGCGGCTCCAGTTGATGTACTGACCGGCTTTCTGAGTGACGAAGGCAATGCCTATGGCCGCCCGGTGGGAGTAGTTCTCGACAAAAAAGGTGCGTTGCTGGTTGCCGACGATGTAGGCAATGTAATTTGGCGCGTAAGCCCGGTACGCTGAACATGCTTTTCGGCGCACCGGTATAATGTCTTGACCAGGATCTTCTAATCAGCGGCAGCCGCCGCCCAGGATTCGCATGGAACTCCGTGACCGTCGTACCGAGTGGTTTGTCCCGGCCTTCGGCCCGCTACAATTTCGATTGTTTATGGGCCTGTTATTTCTCCCCTACACCGGCATGGTGCTGGCCTACACTGCCATCGGCGCAATGCTGGCACCAACAATTCATTGGGATCGGGCCGGGGCACTTTTTATTATCTATTTTTTGGCGCTTGGCATCGGTGCCCATGCGTTGGATGCGCTTGGCGGCGGTGGCGTAAAACCGTGGGGCAAGACATTTTCGCCGCAGCAACTAAAAATACTGGCGGGCGTGAGCATCGGTGTCGCTTACGTCATCGGCGGCTACTACATGCTGCGTGATGTCCCGTTACTTTGGCCGGTCGCTGCGTTGGAAGGTTTCTTCGTGCTCGCGTACAACCTCGAATGGTTTAACGGCAGGTTTCATACCGACACATGGTTTGCGCTTTCCTGGGGCTGCTTACCGGTGTTGGCTGGCTACATTATGCAAACCAACAGCCTGTCCTTTGCCGCGCTGCTGATTGCCGGGTCGATGGGGCTGTTTAGTTTCGTAGAGATTAAAGCGTCCCGCCCGTACAAGGATCTCAAGCGCCGCGCGAGCAAGGATAACGCTGCGGATCAGGCGCAACTACGACAGCTTGAAACAATATTAAAGAGCGTGAGCTTTGGCGTGATGTTACTCGGCGCGGGGCTGTTAACCTGGAGATGGATACCATGACAACAAGCGCCACTTCGCCGCTGGCCGATACCACCTTCAGTGTTCATTGGCAGCAACTCACATGCTATTTGGAGGAAGCGTGGCCTGCCGGGCTCACGCAATTTTTCCAGGCGCTCCCACAGGCACAGATTAAAACCATTGCGCATGCGGTTGGCGATGGGCGACGCGTGCGTGCCCATTTATTATGCCTGGTCAACGCCGCTCTCGGCGGCCGTATCGACGACGCACTACCGCGCGCGCTGGCCATTGAATGCATTCATGCAGCGTCGCTGATCCATGATGATTATGTTGATCAAGACAACATCCGGCGCCTGCGTCCCGCCACCTGGATCGTCGAGGGCCCGCGCCAAGCGGTGTTGCTCGGCGATATTATTTTCGCGACCGCAATTCTGCGCATGGTCGAATTGAGTCGCGACGACGGCTTGGTGGTCGCAGAGACTATCGCCACCATGGCGCACGGCGCGTACCGTGAATTGCTCGAGCCCAATGAACTCACCGAGCGGCTGGATCGCAAACGTCCAAACATGGCGCTCTACGATCAACTCATTTATCTGAAGACTGGGACCTTATTCGCTGCAGCCGCCAAACTCGGTGCAATTGCCGCAGGCGCATCAGATGAAACATGTGCGCGTGCGTTTCGCTTCGGCGCGCTATTCGGCGAGGCCTACCAAATTGCCGACGACCTGGACGACATCGTTGCACTGGAAGACGACTGGTACGCCGCAAGCCGCAAGTTGCAGTGTTTGCTGCCCGCATTTCTCTATTTTTATGACAACGAGTTTTCCGCAGCGTGGCTATTGAAAGAAAATAGCACCACCCTGCAGCGCTGGTTTAAACATGAAAGCACAATTCTGAAAACGCGCATGGCACATGAAATTGCACGGCGCACGGATTTAGCAGTGAATGAACTTGAGCAATTTCCCGCCAATTCACATACCGCCTGGTTACGATTCGCGCCCAAAGAAATTTTGCGAAAGTCTTGCGCGTGAAATAGCTGCACGCCCTCAACTTGGTGCGATCGGTCACCTCAATCGGCGCGTTGCCAAAGATTGTTGAAACGCCTACGACGCGCAGGCGTCGGGTCTTGAGCAGAGCCAAGCAGTCATCTGGGTCAGTGGTCCGACGGGTACCGCTGCCGCGTCGGTGTCGACCCAGACCCCGCTGGGCCGTCACGGCGTAGGCACCTGCGGGTGCCAAACTGAGTGGCTCGACATCACTTCGTCCTGTGCGCCACTCGGCCACGGGCAATGCAAGCACCACGGCGATCACCGCTGCAAGTCCTGGCAGGCCAATGAATGCTTTTGGAAACTTTCCCGGTTTTCGCAAGCAGATCTCGTGAGCTGGAGTGTCAGGTTATCAAGACCATGGGTCGTAGCTACCGAAATTCCAAATATGGCCTTCCGGGTCTCGGCAGGAATAGGCACGCCCGCCGTGATCCTCGTTTTTAATGTCACTGAACTACCACCAGCTAAAGCTGGTGGGTTCGCGCCGGGCGCTGCGGACTAAAGTCCGCGAAAACGCGCGCCCGGCTTCAACACCCCTTGCGTTCAGCATCTTCACCGCATGAACGACAACTTAAAAAACAGCGAGGCTAAAGCTAACCGGCTAAAGCCGGTGGTTTTAACCTTGCGATGGAAAATGAAGATAGTTAAATGACCCCCGGCAAAGCCGGGGGCTTATTCGGTG
>JANMQQ010000162.1:0-2650 GCA_031370545.1 Gammaproteobacteria bacterium | reverse complement strand
TCGTTTGCCGCATCCGCGCATTGACAGGGTGGGTGCCTGCCAGTAAGTTACACAGCTTTTAGCGCCGGTATTATCAGTTACTTAGGACGACATGCTTGATCACCGATTTCCCGCGTCTTAAACGGCTTCCGCCGTACGTATTTGCCATCGTTACCGAGCTGAAGAAGAAGGCGCGGGCGCGCGGTGAAGACATCATTGATTTTGGCATGGGCAATCCTGACCAGCCGACCCCGCAACACATCGTCGATAAATTGATTGAGGCGGCGCAACGCCCCGACACGCATCGTTACTCGGTATCCAAGGGTGTGCCGCGCCTGCGTCGCGCCATTTGTAACTGGTACAAGCAGCGCTTCAATGTCGATCTGGACATGGACACTGAGGCCATCGTCACCATCGGTTCGAAGGAAGGTTTGGCGCATCTGGCGCTCGCCACCATCGGGTCGGGCGACGTCGTGCTGGTGCCGAATCCGGCCTATCCGATTCATCCCTACGGTTTTGTCATCGCCGGTGCTGATATTCGCCACGTGCCACTGGTGCCGGGAGTAGACTTTTTTGAGGAGTTACAGCGCGCAATTCGTGAAAGCTGGCCCAAGCCGAAATTTCTGGTGCTGAATTTCCCCGGTAATCCCACCACCCAATGCGTGGAGCTGGATTTCTTCGCGAAGGTGGTCGCTATCGCGCGCGAGCACCAAATCTGGGTGATCCACGATATCGCCTACACCGACATTGTGTTTGATGGCTATGTTGCGCCGTCGATTTTGCAAATCCCCGGGGCGAAAGAAGTTGCCGTGGAGTTTTACACCTTATCGAAAAGCTACAACATGCCGGGGTGGCGCATTGGCTTCATGGTCGGCAATTCCACGCTGGTCACGGCGCTGGGGCGCATCAAATCGTATCTGGATTACGGCATGTTCACGCCGGTGCAAGTGGCGGCGATTGCGGCGTTGGAAGGCCCGCAGGAATGTGTCAAAGAAATTTGTGAGATGTACCGCAAGCGCCGCGACGTATTGTGCAAGGGCCTGAATTCGATTGGCTGGAAAGTCGAAAAACCCAAGGCCACCATGTTTGTCTGGGCACCGATTCCTGAACGCTACCGCGCGTTGGGCTCGCTGGAATTTTCCAAACGCTTATTGGAAGAAGCCAAGGTGGCAGTCTCGCCAGGTGTCGGGTTTGGACAATATGGCGACGATCATGTGCGCTTTGCGTTGATCGAAAATGAACATCGCACCCGCCAGGCGATTCGCGGCATTCGCGAAATGTTTTGCAAGGACGAAAAAGCGGCGAAGAAGGAGACCAAATAGTGCGACCGGTTAAAGTGGGTTTGTTGGGGATCGGTACCGTGGGTGGTGGCACCGTGCGCGTGTTAAAGCGCAATGCGCAGGAAATTTCCCGCCGCGCGGGGCGCGGCATTGAAGTGGTGCACGCGGCAGCGCGTGATCTTGGCAAGCAGCGCATCGCCGACTTGCAAGGGATCAAGCTCACCACCGATCCGTTCGAGGTGGTAAATAATCCCGAGCTTGACATTGTGGTTGAGTTGATTGGCGGCGACGGTGTAGCGCGTGAGCTGGTGACTAAAGCCATTGCCAATGGCAAACACGTCGTTACTGCCAACAAGGCCTTAATCGCCAAACACGGCAATGAAATTTTCACACAGGCACAAAGCCAGGGCGTGATGGTCGCATTCGAGGCGGCGGTGGCAGGCGGCATTCCGATTATCAAAGCGATTCGCGAAGGCTTGGCGGGTAATCGCATTGAATGGCTGGCGGGCATTATCAACGGTACGACCAATTTCATTCTGACCGAGATGCGCGATAAGGGTCGCGACTTTGCAGATGTGCTCAAAGAGGCGCAAAAATTGGGTTACGCCGAGGCTGATCCGACCTTTGATGTCGAAGGCATCGACGCCGCACACAAACTCACGATTCTCGCCGCGATTGCGTTCGGCATTCCATTGCAATTTTCCAAGGTGTATACCGAAGGCATTTCCAAGCTGACTGGGGAAGATGTGAGTTATGCCGAGCAACTGGGCTATCGCATCAAAATGCTCGGCATCGCGCGTCGTGCACAGCACGGTGTGGAGTTGCGCGTGCATCCGACCCTGGTGCCGTATCGCCGTTTGATTGCAAATGTCGATGGAGTGATGAATGCGGTGTTGGTGAAGGGCGATGCGGCCGGTCCAACTTTATATTACGGTCCAGGCGCGGGTGCTGAGCCCACGGCGTCTGCGGTAGTCGCCGATTTGGTCGATGTGGTGCGCATGTTGACAGCTGATCCCGACAACCGTGTACCGCATCTCGCATTTCAACCTGACGCATTATCCGATTTGCCAATTCTGACCATGAACGATGTGGAAACGTCCTACTATCTGCGCCTGCGCGCGCAGGACCGGCCCGGTGTGCTGGCGGATGTGACGCGGATTTTGAGCGAGCTGAATATCAGCATTGAGGCCATAATCCAGAAGGGCACGACCGATGGCATCGCCACCGTGATCTTGCTAACGCATCGCGTGTTGGAAAAGAATATGAATCAGGCAATCAAGCGCATTCAGGAATTGCCGACAATAACTGGCGACATCATGCGTATCCGCATGGAACAATTAAACGCGAATTAACAGTGAAGGTGGCGGATCCCACCTTATGCACTCAGAATA
>JANMQQ010000134.1:0-4823 GCA_031370545.1 Gammaproteobacteria bacterium | reverse complement strand
CCGGCTGGAACATGATCTTGCCGATGTACGCGGGCAACAGCATGCCAAGCGAGCGTTGGAGATTGCGGCGGCGGGTGGTCACAGCCTGCTCATGGTCGGCCCACCCGGCACCGGCAAAAGCATGCTCGCCAGCCGCCTGCCCGGGATACTCCCGAGCATGACCGATCAGGAAGCGCTCGAAGCGGCAGTGATTGCGTCGATCAGCGACCAGGGTTTTACACCGGCGCGCTGGCGCAAACGCAATTTCCGCACCCCGCACCACACCGCGTCGGGGGTCGCGTTGGTGGGTGGCGGCAGCAATCCGCGCCCGGGTGAAATTTCGCTCGCGCATCACGGCGTGATGTTTCTCGACGAGCTGCCCGAGTTCGATCGCCGTGTGCTGGAAGTGCTGCGCGAACCGCTGGAGTCCGGCACGATCACCATCTCGCGTGCCGCCCGCCAGGCGGAATTTCCGGCGCGTTTCCAACTGATTGCGGCGATGAATCCGTGTCCCTGCGGCTATTTCGGCCACCCCAGCGGCCGCTGTCGCTGCACCGGCGAACAGGTGCAGCGTTATCGTGGCCGCATCTCGGGGCCATTGCTTGACAGAATCGACATGCACATCGAGGTGGCCAGCGTGGCGCGTGAAGCGTTACGCCCCAATGCCGCCGATGCGACCGTTGAGGGTAGTTTGCTGGTGCGGGCCCGGGTAGAAAGAGCCAGAGAGAGACAAATACAGCGGAGCGGTGCGACCAATGCCGCGCTAACCAATCGTCAGGTGGAAAGCGTTTGCACGCTGACCCGCGAGGGGCAAATGTTGGTGGAGCAGGCGATGGAAAAATTAGGGTTGTCGGCGCGCGCGTATCACCGAATTCTCAAAGTGGCGCGGACGATTGCGGATCTGGCGGGGGCGGAATCTATTCAAGTGACGCATTTGTCCGAAGCGATTTCGTACCGGCGCCTGGACCGAATTGCATAAAAAAGCAGGTTTCATGTTGACTTGATTACAACGCGAAACCTGCTGGATGGTTCAGGAAATATGGTTGCTTGCTTCCAGCTCTTTTGTGGTCTGCGGCAGATCGCTCTTGAGTTGTTCGTAGCGCTGCTGTGCGGCTTCCATCTGGCCGTTGAGTGCTTCCAGTAATTCTTCTTTGTAACGGGTATCAAGCGTGCGTTGCTGACGTTTGTTGATCAGGCGGAAATCAGCTATCGCGTCTTCGCTGCCTTGATCCGCCGCTTTACGCAGCCACTTTAACGCTTCAGTACGATCTTGTCGGACGCCTTTGCCCATCTCGTACATCCAGCCCAGAAAATTTTGTGCGCGGGCATAGCCTAGTTCTGCAGAACGTTGATACCACTTCACCGCTTGTTCACTGTTCGCGGGGACTGCGATTCCAAATTCATACATATAGGCTAAATTAAACTGCGCGCGCGAATGGCCGTTATCAGCTATATCTTTCCAGGTGTTGAGTGCGACGTCGTATTGTCCGGCGGTGTAAGCGAGCATGCCGTCGTCGTAACGATCAGCATGTGCTTCGAATGAAGTCAGACCCAATAGCAAAAATGCGCAGATGACTGGATAGATCTTTTGTGCATGGAGCATGGCGTTTTCCTCTGTGTGCAACAAGCTAAGCTTTGCTTTATATTCGGCACCGATTTCGTAAACGTTAGCGCACGGTAAAGCTGATTCAAAAAAATGCGGCAACGCAGTGTAGTAAAGGAGAGAAGTGTGATTAACATCACAAATCCCAGTCCGATCCGCATCATTCCGGAAGGACGTGTGTTTGACAGCTCTGCGGATGTTTGTTCCGCACTCGCACACGAATGGATGCAGTTGGCGCAGAATGCGATTGCTGTGCGTGGTGCGTTTCACGTGGCGTTGTCGGGTGGGAATACGCCGCGACAATTGTATGAGCGACTGGCCGCGCCGGATTTCGCTTTTCGCCTGGAATGGAATCGCACGTTTATTTATTTTGGCGACGAGCGCGCAGTGTGGCCGGATGACGAACAAAGCAATTATCGTATGGCAAGTGAAGCGCTGCTTTCGCGCGTAAGCGTCCCGCCTGCGCAAGTTTTTCGCATCAATGCGGAACGCGCTGATTTGAAGAAAGTTGCGATGGATTATTCACGCCTGTTAGCCATGACCTTGCCGCTGGCACCCAACGGCATGCCGCAATTCGATCTGCTGTTGTTGGGCATGGGTGACGACGGCCACGTTGCATCGTTGTTCCCCGGTACCGACGCACTGCGCGAGCCACGCAAGCTGGCTACGCCGGTGTACGTGAAGCGGCTGGACAGCTGGCGCGTGAGCTTGACATTTAATGTGATCAATCACGCGCGCCACGTGGTGCTGCTCGCCTGCGGAAAATCTAAAGCCGCAATGGTACGTCGTGCGTTGCGTGAATCACCGGGTGCCGAACCCTTGCCCGTGCAGCTTGTCCAACCGCTGGGAAGCAGGTTGGAATGGCGTTTGGATAAAGACGCTGCCGCGCTGCTGAAGTAATTCCGCTCGACGGTCGATATCATCGTTCACCTACACAGGAGAATTGCACATGAGAGTGCTCGCGGGTGATATCGGCGGTACCAAAACCCTGCTGCAAATCGCCGATATTTTTCCCAATACGTTTCGCGTGGTATTCGAAAAAAGTTACGAGAGCCGACGCTATCCGGAATTTCTTCCGCTGGTGAAGGAATTTTTGAAAAGCGCCACCGCGCACACCGACCTGATTCTCGCCAGCGCGTGCTTTGGTGTGGCCGGGCCAGTGACGCAGCGCGAAGCGCGCACCACCAATCTGCCGTGGCGCATTGATGCCGATGCCTGCGTGCGCGAGCTGAAAATCAACACTATCGCCCTGATCAATGACTTTCAGGCTGTGGGGTACGGTATCGACGGATTGGAAGATCAAGATCTGGTCGTCTTGCAGGCGGGTATTGAACAGTCGGGCGGGCCGCGTGTTGTCATTGGCGCGGGCACCGGATTGGGTGAAGGTCTGCTGGTGTGGAATGGCGACCGTTATGACATATTGCCTTCCGAAGGCGGGCATGTGGATTTCGGCCCCACCGATGACACGCAAGTCGATTTATACAAATATCTGCGCGCGCGTTTTGGCCGCGTAACCTACGAACGGATCGTGTCGGGGCCAGGACTTGAAAATATTTACGCATTTCTGCGTGAGCGTACTCCACGCGCGGAATCCCCCGAATTAAAAGCGGCGCTTAGCAATAGTGATGCAGCCGCCACCATCAGCCAGTACGCAACCGAGCACAACGATCCGTTGGCAACCCAGGCGCTGGAAATTTTTTGCAGCGTCTATGGAGCTCAAGCAGGCAACCTCGCATTGACCTGTTTGCCCAAGGGTGGGGTGTACATCGCTGGCGGCATTGCCCCAAAGATTATAGAAAAACTCAAGTCCGGCGCCTTCATGCAGGCATTCAAAAGCAAAGGACGCATGCAGCCGCTGCTTGAGGCCATGCCCGTGCGAGTAATTGTGAATCCCAAGGTAGGTTTGATCGGGGCCGCATTGATGGCGGCGCGGATTTCAGGTCGGCAGTAATAAGTAAGTAGCCTTCCCGCACTACTCCAGCTTGAAATGCCGAGGCGATGACTCATTGAAGGCATTGCCTTCTGCATCGGTTTTGATCAGCAAAATTTCATAGTCGAGTCCAGGCCCGTTATTATTCCGACGCGATCTTCAACTGCCGTTTTTAGGTTAACCGGTGGCTAACGCCTGGTCGTCGTCTGGAAGGCGAGGGTGTTCGTTAACTGCCGCGAACTGTGCTGCAGCGTTGATGCTGGAGAACGATTACGGAATATTCGTACTGCGGAAATTGCGATTTATGCCGCAGATGCGGCATAAATCGCGACCTGGCACCCGTAAAAAATCGGGCAAATAAATTATCCTAGAAACGGCAGTTGAACGGCTTGAGCAGTGCGACCCGTTGAGTACAGGGCAAGGCGCAACGAGCGAGGAATAGCGAGCTATTCCGATGATTCCTATCGCGCTGGCTTTGCGCGAGGTAGGACGAGTTGCAACGTAGCCATGTGCACAACGGGGCGTGCTGCGCAGGCCGTAGCGGGCTTCACCTTCTGGATGAAGCATGCAATGGAAAAAAATATCAATACCTGTACACACTTGCTTGTGCCTTGCAGCGGTCAACTGCCGTTTCTAGGGTTATGCAGCGTGGACCTGTTTCTTCGCTTCCTTCGCAGCCTCGGCTTGTTCTGGATCGTAGGCCTTGCCTGACCAGAGCATTTCGTAGGCGATTTCTTCGTTGCCGTTTTCGCAAATTTCCAGCACGCGCTGAAACAGCGGTTGAAATGTCGAGCTGCGATGCGATTGTTCGTGATCCTCGAACGAGTTCCAGAAGGTGGTGATCAGCGCTTCACGGCCCTTCAATCCGCTTTGCACCACTTGACCCACCGTGCTGCCTTCATTCGAGACCTGCCCGCTGTTCACGCACACATAACCACCCACGAAGCCGGTGGTGGAGTGATAGGTCTTGACATTTTCGCACAGCATCGCGACGCGCTCTTCTAGATCCGACAAGGTATATCCCGCCTTGAGCAGGACACGGTTAACAGTCACAACACCGTTATGAGGAAACCCAGGGATTAATCCAGTCATGGCAACACCTCGTTAAGTTAGATAATCAGTAATTACTAATATAAGTGCGAGACCAGGAATTTTAAATATCACTCTGGGTATAGAACGCCCCTATTGGGGTATGAAATGAGAATTAGGTGGCGGAAAGGCAGAGCCAATCAGCTGATGCCCACGCTCGGTTGAGCACGGAAGGCGCGCAAATCATAGTTTTAAACAATGTAGCGTGCGCCATGCGCACGA
>JANMQQ010000118.1:0-7076 GCA_031370545.1 Gammaproteobacteria bacterium | reverse complement strand
GGCGCCTTGGGTATTGTCGATCGCACCGCTTGCCGTTACTGTTAGTGCGCCCGCTGCGTCAATTAGACCTTGTTGGTTAATCAGCGTACCGAGATTCAATTGCAGCACGTTGGCCCCGTTGCCACGCGAAATGATCTGGCCGCTCCGGTTGTCGAGGTGGGATGCGGTGATCGCAAT
The DNA here is from genome assembly GCA_031370545.1 of Gammaproteobacteria bacterium. Classification (GTDB taxonomy): domain Bacteria; phylum Pseudomonadota; class Gammaproteobacteria; order SG8-11; family SG8-11; genus UBA6921. The sequence continues at coordinate 6,899 of JANMQQ010000118.1, read as the reverse complement.
CTGGTCTGCGACCATGCTCGCGTTGCGATGATCCACATTGCTTGCATCGATGTTTAACGCACCATTGCCGGTGATCTTGCCGCGTTGGTCATCCAATTTACCGGCATTAATGGCTAGAATTCCGTTACCCGCATGTTCAATCGTTCCATCGTTGTTGGTCAGCGTTTGCGCGCCGAGCGTGAGGTTATCGCTATTCACGGCGATGCGACCGGACGTATTGTCCAGCGCACCGCTGGGCGAGCTCAGATTGATCGCCATGTCGCCGGTTCCGGTTTGAACAATCTCGCCGAGCGTGTTGTTCAAATTCGCCACTTGCACGTCCAGTTGTTTCGCATTCACGACACCGTGGCGGTTAGTCCAACTTTGTGTGTTCTGGGTGCGTGCTACAACGGCAAGCGTGCCCGGTGTGCTGATGGTTGCGTTGTCGGTCGCGAGGTTGCCGGTGCTTGCTGTGATCGCAATCCTGGCCGCGCTGGTTTGGCTGCCCGACAGATCGACGGACGATCCGCTGAAGGCCGCATTTCCAGCGGCGAGATTTTGGCCGGTGGCGGTCAGTCCTTGTGCGGCGTTCACGTTAAGGTCGCCCGTATTCGCCAAGGTTCCGTCGGCCTTAATACCAGCGCCGATCAAGCTAGTCGCACTGCTAGTTAGATTGTCAGCCGTTACGGTGTTATTTCCCTGTGCGGCGAATACACCGGTGTTATTGATCGTGCCGGTAGCATTCAGGGTTTGATTGCCTGCAGCGTACAGGTTACCGGCATTTGTGACGTTCGCCGCCGCCGTATTTAGATTGCCACCGGCGTAAACACCACCGGCGCCATTATTGAAATCGGCCAGTTGCAACGCGGCATTGCCCGTGATGGCTTGCAGGCTACCGCGCATGTTGTCGACATTCCCCGCGATCAAGGTGAGGTCTTGACCGGCGACGATCGTGCCGTCGGTGTTGTTGGCAGCGGTGTTCGCAGTGATGTTAACGCTGTGCGCGGACGTGATGCGGCCTTGGCTGTTAACCAGCGTCGCTGTACTAATTGTCGCGTTGCCGTTGGTTTCTATCGCGCCCGAGGTGTTATCCAGGCTTTGGTTAGCCGTGATCTTGGTTTGTCCGGACGCTGTCTGACTAATGTGACCGGTACGGTTACTCAGCGTGTCTGCGTTGAGCGTGACTTGTGCAGCATTGGTGGTCGGACTGTCTAGATTGACACTCGCCGCGCTCAAGCTTAGCGCGCCATTGCTGGTGGTGACGCCGCGCTGGCCGTCGAATGTCGTCGCGTTAACCGCTAGGGTGCCCGCACCCGCGTGCTCGATCTTGCCGGCGGTGTTGGTGAGCGTGGTTGCGCCGAGGGTCAAGTTTTGGCTATTGGTCGCGATGTGACCTTGGCTATTGTTCAGATCGCCGGATAACTGAATGGTCAAATCCGTCGTGCCGGACTGCGTGATCTTTCCGCTGATATTGGATAGATCGTGCGCGCTGACGTTGATTTGATTGGCCGTGACTTGGGCATGATCGGTACGCAATGTTTGCGGTGTTTGAATCGATAGAGCGCCCTGAGCCGAAATGTTCGCATTGGCCGCATTGAGATCGCCACTTATTGCAGAAAGCGTGAGTTCGGCACTGGACACCTTAGCGCCGCTCAGATTCACCTCGCTGCCGGCAATCTGGGTGTTGCCGGCGGAGGCGCTGGTGCCGTGGTTTGTAACTGCCGCCGATGCTTGCACCAGTAAATCGCCCATCGTCCGCAGCGTACCATCGACGTTCAGGCCGCTGACCAATACCGCGCTCGAGGTACCATCAATGCGTGAGATCGCACCGTTGGCAATCACGGTCGCATGGTTTTGCGCCGCAATCAGGCCGCTGATGCTAATGTTCCCACGTGCTTTGACGTTGGTGTTGCCGGTGGCATAGATCGTCCCACTATTGGCGATATCGCCAACGGCGCTAATTTGCGTGTTGCCGCCATTGCCCGACGCTTGAATGCTGCCGCTGTTGGTGAGCCAGCCGTCGGATTGCAATACGACATCGCCCGCCGTTGCGCCGATCACACCGGCGTTACGAACACCGACACCGGATTCGGTGCCGATGAGGGTAATTTTGCCGGCGTACATACCGCCTAGTTGCGCGACATCCAATGCAAACATGGGTGTCGCACCAGCACGCGTGACAGACGTCGCTGTGGAGTGGTCTGCTTTAATTTGGTTGGCGCCTGCCACGATCTTGAGATCATTGGCCCAGATGCCGGCGTTGACTTGTATCGCCCGGGCTAAGATGCCGGTGTAGTCGGTTAGCGTGGCGTCGAGTCCTTTGCCATTAATCGTTACCGTGCCACGCTGCACCAAGAAACCTTCTAAGTTACCGCCATTCAATTGCGGCGTACCGGTGGTAATCGTGACCCGGCTGGCGTTGATGAAACCGGCGCCATCGGCGTTGATACCCGCCGGGTTGGCAATGACGACTTCAGCGCGCTGGCCCGCGACTTCGATATAGCCGCGCAAATGGCTGGGGTTCGCGGAATTCACTTCATTCAAAATCACCCGGGCGCCCCCTGTTGCCAGCCAAGGGTTGCCCTGCACCCAGCCGCCAATTTGAGTTTGTGTGTTGGTGCGGGCGTTATTAAGGATGGCGCCATTGCTTTGGATATCAAATTGGCTGTAGGTATTGCGCGACACACCGGCGGCACTAGGCGTCTGAATATTGATTTGCGGCAGACCATTGGTGGTTTGCAGGACGGTCGGCCGTTGATTACTGGGGGCGGTCGGGTCGGCGATCACCTGCGCACCGGCAGAACCCATCGTGACGATCACCATCCCCAAACTCGCAAACACACTCACGCATAGCGGACGCAGCGCGGTAGCCCGTGCGCCTAGAACCACCGCGCGCCGAGCGCTGCTAGGCGTAGTGTTCTCGCCGCCGGCGGCCTTGCCCATGGCGGTGGCGTTTTCCGAAACAGCCATCAATTGGCCGCGGCGTTCGTTGAAGATGATGCGATAGAGATTCTTGTTCATAATAATTCCAGTGATCGGTATTAAATTGAATGGGTGCTAAGGCTAAAAGCTCAGGTTTAAGTTAAATCCGGCGGTGCTGCCGGCGGTACGGAACAATTCCGGTTTACGTACCGGGGTGCCGGCAAAGATGTCGTATTGCAAGGCGTTGAACTGTCCACGCAGACCAACCACGGCGCCGGTCAAGCGCTTGCCCACGAGTAACTCGCTGGATGGGCCGGCGACTTCGCCGTGATCGAGTCCCAGATAAAATTCTTGGCCAGTTGCACCGATCGCCACACCTAATTCGTTGCGCAAGAACCAGCCACGCTCGGCGGACAAACTGCGTTCGCCATCAAAGCCGCGCACGGTATAGCGTCCGCCGATCGCGAAACGATCCTGCGGGGTCAACGCTGTACGGTTACTTTGGATGCGTAGTGTTCCGGTGTAGCGGAGTTTTTGTTCGGCGAGAGTGAATGGTGCATTGACGTTGAGATCGGCCGTGACTAACGCGAAACGCGACGTCCCTTCGCCAAAGGCTTCTTCCGGGGCCGCCATCGATTCAAACGCACCGGTTCCCCGCTTGTACGCCAGGTTGGCATCGACGGTGGCGGCACCGACAAACTCACGATGGCCAACGGACGCTTCCCAACCGCCGACGATGCGCCGTTGTACTTCGACTTCGGTATCGTCGATGTAGTTATTCGATTTGCGTTGAAACGCACGCGCAGCCAGCGTTGTTTTGCGCTTGGCGTCGCGGTAAATCAGTCGAGATAACTTGATCTCGGCGTTGTTACTCGTTCCGCGATAAGTAAATTCTTGCGTCGCACCGGCGACGGTTTGATAGTAACGGCTGTTACTCACCGTCGCGCCCATCGTCCAATAATCGAACGGCACCGAGTAGTGAACGGTGCTGCCGCGAGTTCCGCGCGGCCCATCGTCGCCGCCACCTAAATCATGGTTCGCTGTAATTTAGAACAGGTCGTTGATGGTCCACCAATTGTCGTAGCTGACGGTGAAACCGCCTTGGTATTTGCCGGTGCCGTCGGTGCCGCTGTCGTCGGCGTTGATGCTCAGGCGAAACGGATTGCTTTGTTGGTAGCTGATCACGAGATCGCTATAGCCTGGCTTGGCGTCTGCGCCTTCCGTGGGTTCGATTTTGATGTCGGCGGCGGCGCTGGGGACCCGAAGGAAGTTTTCAAGGGCTTGTTCGACGTCGCGCAGATTCAAGATGTCGCCGGGTTCGGCCGGCACGGCGTTCCATGCATGAGCACGGTTTGTGGTGCCGGGTGCGAAACGGATGGCGCGAATTCGGCCGGGAATGACGGTGAGTGCCAAGACGCCGGTTTTAAGGTCTTGCGGTTCAGCCAGGATGCGGCTGGTGACAAAGCCCTTAACAATCAGTGCATCTTGCGCCCGCTTGAGCAATACGTTGATGCCTTGGGCGCCTAGACATTTGTCAATGAGCGAATCGTCACGTTGCGCACATCTAAATAGCCGAGCACCCATTCGAAGTGGTGGGTATCATCGCCCCGCAGTTCGATTTTATGAATGTCGAAACAGGGCACTTCGTCTGAGGGTAACCGTTCCGGAGCAATTGGGCCTGCCACATCGGAGCGGATATCGACACGGGGTTCGGCGCGCTCGCGGGCCGCGCGGTCACGTTCTTCCTAGCGGCGTATTTCGGCGGCTGGGTCGATGGCGGTGGGCGATGTGACGGTTTGGGCGACGGCTTGGCCACTGAGTAGGCCAACCGATAAGGTCATCGCGGCAGCAGCAATGACATGTCGGGAAATCAGTGCGATACGCGCACTCAATAACGATTGCTCAAATTTACGCATTTCAACTTCCTGGTTAAACCACACTCAAAAAAACGCCAGGAAGCCGAACATCGCGATCAGACGCCTACGGTCAAACCGCAGGCCAAGGATAGGCTGTTCTACTACTCATACTGGCGGCTCCGCTGCCATAAAGCGTTTTTATTGTTGCGTTTGTTAGGCAGGAAGCTTTGCGTCCCCGTCTTTCGATCGGGTATGCCGTGTTTCAGTTACCTGCTCAATTCCGAAGCGAATACTAGGCCACGCAATGAACTTTGATTGTGAAGATTTGTGAGAACTAGGCTACTAGATGGGGTTTGGCGAGGTGTTGGCGGACGATACAACCTTGGCGGCAAACCTTTGAATCGGGAAGGCGAACGCAATCGGTGTATGAGAATCGTCAGGGCTGGCTGAATTTCGTCACATTGACGCAGGCTTGGAAAAGCCTAGCCATTTAGATGACGTAATTTGAAACAAAATGGAGAACTGAGATCTTGACCAACGAACGGGATGAGCGGGGCCGCGAAAACACCGCGTTAATCGAAGCCAGCGGTATTCCGTTTACCGTCCGCGATGAAGGGCGGTGCTTGAGTTTTAGAGAAACGGGCAAGCCGATGGTGGATTTCTATCCCGAGACCGGGCGTTGGCGGCGGATGAAACCGAAATGGGTGGGCGGTTTGGGGGCGGAGACATTCTTGAGCTGGTACCGGGCGCAGTGAGAAAACAACAAGTGATGCGCTTCGGCATTGATGTGCGCTCAGATCGACGGACGCGAAAATGAATGAATCAAGCTCACTGACTGCTTTAGAGGCGGTTCTGGAGGGTGCTTGGACTATCAACTTTTAGGGCCTCGTGGGGTCGCCAATCTATCGAGTTCGAGTGACCGATATGCAGGCCTAAGCGTAACGTCGACGCTATGCCCTTGAGCGGCAACTACTGGCCCTCTCTGCATTATGTGGAGCTCTACATAACGCTCACACCCCGTCGGCCACGGCAGTTTTGGCATGCAGCACCGCATGTTGGCGTTTGTAGATTTTTACGCCGGCCTGCAGCAACCCGGCGTAATGAGAGCGGCCCGCGTGAAACACTGCCCAAAAGTCGGTACACCCCGGCAACACAAATCGTAAATCGACGCGGCGTTCTTCAACACCTTAATCGTTTGCGGATCTGGGGCGAAGTATGTCATGGTGAGATGAATGTTACTCTGCGCTTAGGTGATCGCAGACAGGTGCGCCACCTATACCTGATAGGTCTCATCGCCCGCGCTACCCCCGAGAACGCGCACCCAGTTTATCCCCTTCAGCCTGAAGCTTTCGAACGTATTGTCGGCCACCCACGGGTTTGCACCGCTGCTTATTCCACGTCTCGAGGAAGAGTCGTTGGATGTCCGTCACGGCCGGGCCCCGAATGGCGATGTGTGTATCGCGCCATCCGCGGCTAGCGCTCGCCCGCTTATTGCCAAATGGTACGCCAGAATACGCTGCGCTGATATTAATCCCGCCGGCGAACGCGAGATTGCCGTCGATCACGAGTAGCTTGCGGTGATCTCGATGGTTTAAATGCCAGAAGCGAGTGACTTTCAGTGGGTTGACTGGATTGAATTCGCGGCCCTCGATTATCGAGGCGCTAGTCAAACGAGACACCCGTTCGCAAGATACTGCGGTTTGGGCGGGCATTATTCGGACCGCTGGCGGCGGATCTCTTTACGCTTCATCTCCACGTACTCGCCCCGTTGCATTTCATGCAATTGCGTCGCATAGCGTTCGGTGCTCGCATACCAGTCCTGCAGGCGCCTTTCCGCTTGGTCGGACGCCGGCAGCGCATAGGTGCGCAGGTAGGCATCAATCGCAAGGTAGTAGCGCATCGCGTTGCGTTCGACTAGGCCGCGCACGTTGCGGATGTACACCGGTCGCCCGTCTGGCTGGCGATTGACAATGCTGAACCCGACCTTGTTGCGTCCGATCGTCGCAAGATACGCCTGCATTGCCACGCGGGCCGCAAAGCCGTATCCGTACGAGTACGACATGTGGATGAAGCTGTGCCGAGCGTCGATCGGCACGGACTGCAATTGGATCCGATAGTTCCTGGTCCCGAGCGGGCCTTCGT
>JANMQQ010000090.1:0-25909 GCA_031370545.1 Gammaproteobacteria bacterium | reverse complement strand
ATCCCAGCACTTTAAGATTTTAGTGATGAGGAGAAGATTTTATGAGCGTAACCCGGGCGCAGATTGAAACCGCGTTAAAACAGTATGTCGATCCCTATTTGGAAAAAGATCTGATCGCTGCCAACAGTGTGAAAAACATTGTCGTCGACGGTGGCAAAGTCAGTGTGGATGTGCAGCTCGGATTTCCCGCCGCAGGTTATCGCGACACGCTCAGCGCCAAGCTCAAAGACCTCATCAAAGCCGTCGCGGGTGTCACCGACATGACCGTGAATGTCACCAGCAACATCGTGACGCACACCGTGCAAAAAGGCGTGAAGCCGATTAACGGGGTGAAGAACATTATCGCCGTTGCCTCAGGTAAGGGCGGCGTCGGCAAGAGCACCGTGGCGGTGAATCTCGCGCTCGCGTTATCGGTTGAGGGCGCACGTGTCGGCATTTTGGATGCCGATATTTACGGGCCCAGCCAGCCGCGCATGCTCGGCGTGATGAACGTCAAACCAGAGTCCAGCGACGGTCGTTCGCTCGATCCGGTGAGTTCATACAATCTGCAAGTGATGTCGATTGGATTTTTGGTTGATCAGGACACGCCGATGATCTGGCGCGGCCCGATGGTCACGCAGGCGCTCACGCAATTGCTCAACGACACGCACTGGAACGAGCTAGATTACCTGGTCATCGACCTGCCCCCCGGCACCGGCGACATTCAACTGACCTTGGCGCAAAAAGTACCAGTGAGTGGTGCCGTGATCGTGACCACGCCGCAAGACATCGCGCTGCTCGATGCCATCAAAGGCTTGAAGATGTTCGAGAAGGTCGACGTGCGGGTGCTCGGTATTGTCGAAAACATGAGCACGCATATTTGCAGCAAGTGCGGCCATGAAGAACACATCTTCGGCGCAGGCGGCGGACAACGCATGGCGTCAGACAACAAGGTGCCATTGCTTGGCTCTTTGCCGTTGGAAATGAGCATCCGCGTGCAGACCGACGGTGGCAAACCCACCGTCGCCGCCGAGCCCGATGGCCGCATCGCACTCATCTACCGCGACATTGCACGGCGCGTCGCAGCGAAGTTGTCGATGCAAGCGAAGGACTTCAGCTCGAAGTTCCCGAAGATCGTGATTCAAAATACGTAACACATTATTTAGGCCTAGAACGAAGAGTCCCTTCCCCCTGCAAGGGGGAAGGTTAGGATGGGGGTGGTCAGAAGCAGCATGCCGCCGAATAGCACCCCCATCCCGGCAACTGCTCCTGCGTTGCTCTAACTTCCGCCATCCGTGGCGGTCGCCAGCCTTCCCCCTTGCAGGGGGAAGGAGCGTTCGATCTCACACAGCACGGTTCTTTACATTTTACCGGAGTCAGCATGTCCATCAAATCCGACCAATGGATTCGCCGCATGGCGCAAGACCACGGCATGATCGAGCCGTTTGAAGCGGGGCAAGTACGCACCTCCGACAAAGGCAAACTGATCTCGTATGGCACGTCCAGCTACGGCTATGACGTACGCTGCGCCGACGAATTCAAAATCTTCACCAACATCAACTCCACCATCGTCGACCCGAAAAATTTCGACGCCAAAAGTTTTGTCGATGTGAAGTCCGACGTGTGCATCATTCCCCCCAACTCCTTCGCACTCGCGCGCACCGTGGAATACCTGCGCATCCCGCGCAATGTCTTGACAATTTGTCTGGGCAAATCGACCTACGCGCGCTGCGGAATTATTGTCAACGTCACGCCGCTGGAGCCGGAATGGGAAGGTCATGTGACCTTGGAATTTTCCAACACCACGCCGCTGCCCGCAAAAATTTACGCGAATGAAGGTGTCGCACAATTTATCTTTCTAGAATCCGACGAGGTGTGTGCCACGTCGTATAAGGACCGCAACGGAAAATATCAAGCTCAGCGCGGTGTGACGTTGCCGAAAGCCTGAGTAGGTTGTCTATTGGGGCGCGTTCAGCGCGGTCCCTGTCGTACCGATGCCGTTCAGGCATCCTTCAAATCGAAAGCTGCCGAGTCGTCGGGTGTATTTTCGTCGAATGCTGAAGAGCGGATTATGAACGTACATCTGATTAAAGATGCAACGGACTACAGCGCGGCGATAACGCGTTTGTCTGAACTCATGACGTGCGATCCCAAACCCGGTTCCGCCGAAGCGGGCGAATTGGAGGCGCTGGCATTGGTGATCGAAGACTACGAGCGGAAAATTGTTCCACCCGCGCAACCAGACCCGGTGGATGTAGTCCTGTTTCGTATGGATCAGATGAAACTGACGCGCAAGCGCCTCGCTTCCCGCATCGGGCCCACGAGGAGAAAGAAGCTGACGAGATAGCCACCGAAGCTTCACCCGACCGCGCATAAATGGAGTCTGACCCCAATTATGAATTGTGGCCAATCGTTTGATGCTACATGCAACCACACTTGAATTTGACCATCCGGTGACGGGCGAACGGATCAAAGGGTTTAGCCCGTGTCCGTTTTAGGAGGCGATGGGGTCGGACTCCAATCAACGTTCGGTCAAATTCGCGGCGCGATTGCACCGTACGCGTGGTGGCGTAAACTGCTTAACGTTAGCGGGACGCTTATTTGGCAAGAACTTTAACAAGAACGACGTAGAGTCATTCAAATGAAACCATCCGAAGCATTTCGTGCGCATCGCGAACTGATCCGGCGAGTCGTGGAACAACACCATGCACGCAACGCGCGTGTATTCGGATCGGTACTGCATGGCGACGACACGGAGCAAAGCGATCTTGATTTGCTCGTTGACCCGTTGCCCGGTGCAACCTTGTTCGATATCGGCGCGATTCAAGTTGAGCTGGAAGAATCCTTGGGTGTTTCGGTTGACGTTCTCACCCCCGGCGATTTGCCCGCGAAGTTTCGTGCCCAGATACTTCAAGAAGCTGTAACGGTATGAGCAACAAACGCACGCCGCTGCGTCAGCTCGATTATCTGGACCACATGTTGGAAGCCTTGCGGCTAGCGTGTAGTTATTGCAAAGGCATGGAGCGAGCCGATTTCCTGGCGGACAAGCGCACGCAACAGGCCGTGATCCTGAACCTGCTGACCATCGGCGAGGCAGCGTCACAACTCGTTCGCGAAAACCCTGACTTGCCGGAACGCTACCCAATACTGCCGTGGAAACAAATTCGCGGCATGCGTAATCGCATGGCGCACGGTTATTTCGACATCAACCTCGACGTTGTCTGGGACACGATTCGGCACTCACTCCCCGAGTTGGAGCGGGAAATCGTCGGCCTGCAACAGGCTCTCCGCAACGAATTGAACCGCTGACGTACACCCTGGATAGACCTACCCATAGCGGGGCGTTTGGAATTGTCGTGACTGACCAGCTCCGGGGATAGGTGTAGTCGCCGCGATGTTCCGACTCTGATGCTGCATGCAACAACACTTGAATTTGGCCATCCGGTGACGGGCGAACGGATCAAAGGATTTAGCCCGTGTCCGTTTTAGGGGGCGATGGGGGTAGACTCCGATTCACGTTGCAGTGGTCGTAGCAAATTAAATCGTGTCTGACCCTATTACTACTATTAGCTCGCCGCTACCGGCAAAAATTTACGCCAACGAAGGCGTCGCACAATTTATCTTTCTGGAGTCCGACGAGGTGTGTGCCACGTCGTACAAAGACCGCAACGGAAAATATCAAGCTCAGCGTGGTGTGACGTTGCCGAAAGCGTAAGCCTATTCATCTCCGTATGCCTCATGGCCCAATTCTTCATCACGCAGTGACCTAAGAGCAGGTCGTTTTACGGGCATCGTCCTGTGGTCCTATCGTTAATCTTCGGCTTCAAAAATCATACGCGCCATCTCGACCTTGTTGCTGACCCCCAGGGTGGCATAAATAGCTTGCAGATGGTTACGTACCGTCACGGGCGCGATATGCAACTCGTCCGCGATCTTGCGATAGCTCATGCCTTGACCGAAACGTTTGGCCACCTCGAATTCACGCGGGCTTAAGTGATCCATCGTGGTTTTTTTCCGAACATTGAGCAAAAGCATGTCGTTCAATGCCGTGAGGGTGGCAACAACATCTTGGCCGGAATATTGGTGCCGCCCTTCTCCTGGTAGTGTGTTCAGCAACGCGCGGGGCAGTTGTGGCCCCACCCAGTCCGGCCATTCGGCGAGCATCAGGTTTTCAAAATTCTGGTTGGCGTTGTACAACACGCCTTTCTTGTCGAAAATCGCGCGGGCATGATCGGATGGCGCGCCGCTTCTGCGGGGGGAATGGATGAAGTTGAAACGGTTGGTGTTCCAGGCTTCGTCAAGATGCGGCACTAAATTCTGTATAAACAGCCGCTCGGCCTCGGTGAAAACCTGTGCGGGATGCGCGCGATAGAACGACACCGCAGTAAATAATCGCAACACCGGAAAGGTGATGATTGTCGCCAGCGTGTTCTCCATGCCATAGCGTTTGATGTGCGCCATTACCTCGGGGTGAACACGCGCTTGCAAATCGGGATGGGACAGCGCCGCGTTGATCGTTTGTCCAGAACGGCTAAAGGCTTCGTAGCTCAGCAGGTCGAGGTGTTTGATGCGCTCCCAGTCCTCCATCATGGCGGGTGGCTGGCGATACAGGTAAACCGCATGGGGAATCGCACCCCCGGGTCCAAACTCTCCGGTACCCCACATTGCGGAATCGAAGGCGAGCGCTGCGCCCACCGACTCAAGCGCACGCGCTTGAAATTCTGCAGGCGGGATAGTCTGCGCGTGGCGATAAAGACCGAGTAACAGGTTACTGAAAGCTTCCATCGACTTAAAACCCCCTCAACCAATGCACCTGATACCACCTGGCACATGTTATATGCGGTGAATACCGCACATCAACAATGATGCAGTTGCATCATGCGGAAGTGCGTCTTGTTTTTGTATCCTAGCGACCAAGACTCGGGTGAAGACTTTTGGATTTTGCATATCACCGGCAATGCCCGGAACCAGGTTATTACACCCGCCTTGTTTCCCAACGCTGAAGGAGTGAAGAGTATGGCGAAGTTCTGGTCAATGGCTGTTATCGCATGCTGCTATAGCGTGCTCAGCGCCTGCGGTGGCAGCAGTGGTGGTGGGGTCGATGGAGTCGAGCCGACCACCGACGTCGGCGAGACGGTGACACAGACTATTGGGGTGGGCGGTGGCCTGGTTACGATCACCAGCAACGAGATCAAAGCCACCCTCACGTTCCCGCCCGACGCGCTCGCTACCGACACCGCCGTGACACTTCAATCGCTACCTCCGGTGGGTACCGAACTGCTGCGGCTCGCTTTAAAACCGATCGGCGTTTCCTTCGCCAAGCCCGTCACCATCACGCTGGAATTGCCCGCCACGCGCGCGGTCAAGGCGTCCGCCGTTATGGCGCTGAATATCGGAGGCAAGAAAATTTTCGTGCCGACCACGGTCGATGTGAGCGCCGGTCGCGTCACGACAGAAGTACTCTATTTTTCGTTGATCGAAGGTGCCGCACCTCATCAATTGGCAAGCGTTGCCACCAGCGCAGGCCGCGTAATGTTCGCTGCGGCTGCGCCCGGCGAAGACAGCACCACCTTGACGCTGGAAGAGCTGGCGGTGCTGCAACCTCAAATCGAAGTGGTCGAGCAGGCGCTGGTGGATTTACAGGCGGAGGGAAACTTTGCCCACGCGGCGCGACTGCAACTCAGCCTCGCAGCGCTCGCACAATCCGAGCAGGTGCCGGAACTACAGGCCGACGCCATACCAATGTTGCGCGGCGCCTCTGTCACCGTGTGCGCCGCGCTCACGCAGGCCATCGGCGTTGCGCAAGCCACGCCCGTGTTGGACTACGACGACTATCGACGCGTGGCCAAGGATGTCGTCTACTGGGAAGCCGCCTCGCAAGCCCTGGGCACATACGCCTGCCCCGGCACTGCTTGGAACGATGCGCTAGACGCCAAATTGAAAGAAGCGCTGACGTTTATTGCCAATCGTGTGAAAACGCCACCCGCACCCAATGGGTACGGCCCGCTCGGTACCGAGGTCGGGGCGGTCGTCGGCCTGGGCAACGAGGCCGCATCGCTGCGTCTCGCCGCCGCTGCTGCCGATACGCGCAGCCTGTATGTCGATCCCGCTTTAACACCATTGCGCGCTGCAGCCTTCGCTTCCAGCCAGGGAACGCTCGACCAATCCCCGTATTTCGCGTTGCTGGGCGGTTTCGGGCCGGAGCAGTCGCTCAGCGATGATGCGCAGTACACTGCGACGACCTTTACCGTCACCAGCAAAGATGCTTTGGGCGGGACGATCACTGCAAAAAATTTCGGTCGCGGTGCAAGTGTCGGCACGCCGGTGAAAACCGGAACCGTCTACGTAAAGACCGACGGCACTTTGGAGATCACCGGCAACATCGCGGTACTGCATTGCCCCAACCCGGGGACCGAACGCTTGCAAATCCTGCTAGAAGGCTTCGAGATCGCCAACATCAGCAGCAGCGGCGATGTGCTGCTGGGAACTAACCCCACACTGCCGGTGCTGTCCATCGGCGCCATACTCAGTAAAGCTGGAATTAACCCACAGAACGCTACCCAGCATCGTCTGGAGATCAAACGGATTGACAGCTCCTGTATCACCTCGTTCGCCATCTACGACGATGTGCTCGCGGCAGTGACGCTGGACTTTTCTGTGTTATCGCCGCTCACGGCAACATTCGTGGGGAAGCATATTAAGACAATCGGCACCAACGTGGATGTCAATCAAGTAGTTTCCTTGACAGTAACGCGGCCATCGGCTGACAGCGATACTGTAATTCTGGTTGATAACACTGCTGGGACTTTCCGGCGACTAGACCCCGCGAATCCGGGTGCGGCACTCAGCGGTATTGTTCTTGGCATTACAGGCAATCTTGCTAACCAAGCCACGGCATCTGGAGTATTTGCCTATCTTACCGGGCGGGTAGGATCGCCGTATTGGTATGAGTATCCGAAGTTAAATCTCTCGATGACGGTTAATGGTGCTGACGCATCGATATCGGTTACGGGGTATGTCTTAACGGGCCCGCCGGGGGAGCAGGGATGCCCGGGCGGATGCCAGATCATGGTTTCCGATGTGTTCGTGTTGCACCGGCAGTAATTGACCGCGGCGCTATGCCACGAGTCTTTAAATTCATAAGGTAGAGCTGGCCCATGATGGTTATCGCAGCCTGTTTACACCCGCCTAGGTGCAGGCAGCGCTGCGTGTGCCATTGGGGTCAGACTCGATTTAAATGACGATTGCAGCGCGTAGGCTGATGTGAGCGCAAGCGACCCCGCGGTTGTAAAACATCACCGGGGCGGACCACAAAGCAAGCGTAGAAATGGTGCGCTATGAACGTAATAGAGGAATGGTCATACGGGTGACGCAATAAGGCCCGGCGTTTCCGGTCTCGTGTTTGAGGGGAACATGTGCGCGTGCTTTACCACTTTTCACGGGGATTCAAAACGCAATCAGCTCCATTCCATTACGCTTTGCGTTCGCCGCCAGCGTTTTGTCCAGCGTAGCCATATGGCTTGCACCTAATTCCAGCGCGACCGCAAGATGCAAGGCATCACCGGCACGCAAGCCGCGATCATGCCGTTTGACCAGTTCAGCCGCCTGCTCGAAGGCACCGCGACTGACGGGGACAATGCGCAAGCCACCCTCGGCCAGCAACGCAAATTCCTTGCGTACGCGCTTGGCGTTGGCCTCGCTGAGCTGGTCGGTACGCCGCTTGATCGACAAGGCGCTGGAAAACTCCGTCAACAGCCAGTCCGAGCAAGTGGGTGTATCGCGCAACGCCGTATACCAGGTGGTTACGCGCTGCGTGCTGGGCTCGACGGTTAGCAACGCCACGATCACGCTGGTATCGACATAGACCATCAGTAGCGCGCCTCTTGCCGCAGGGTTTCCACCACCGGCGAACTCATCGGCATGGACGCATGCAGTTTGGCGATGCGCGTCAGAAAGGCTCGCTTATCGAAAGCTCGTTCAGGTACCAAAGTGATCTCGCCCGCCGGGGTAATGCTGGCCTCGACACTATCCCCCTCTTTCAGGCCCGCCGCGCGTATGCATTCCGTCGGCAAGCGCACCGCCAGGCTATTGCCCCATCTCGATACTTGTAATTTCATCACACTCTCCGCTTTGTATATCCGCGTAGATACGTTATAACCACGTAAAGTTAATGTCAAGAAATTTGGTCACCCGCAGTGGGGCACTATTGTGCAATTGGGGTCAGACTCGATTTAAATGACGATTGCAGCGCGTAGGCTGATGTGAGCGCAAGCGACCCCGCGGTTGTAAAACATCACCGGGGCTGACCACAAAGCAAGCGTAGCCAGGATTCCGCACACACTTCATCAGGGTTGCTCGCTTCAGGCTGGTGGTAACCGAGCTGCCGAAAATCATCGGGCGCGGCGAGCAAGTTTAAATGTACTTTTTCGACAAGATATCCCGTCAAAACAGCGAGCCTTAAACCTAGAAACGGCAGTTGACCGCTGCAAGGCACAAGCAAGTGCATACAGGTCTTGATATTTTTGGCCCATGCATGCTTCACCCCGGAGGTGAGGCCCGCTACGACCTGCGCAGCACGCCCCGTTGTGCACATGGCTACGTTGCAACTCGTCGGAATAGCTCGCTATTCCTCGCTCGTTGCGCCTCGCCCTGCACCCAACGTGTCGTACTCCACAGGCCGTTCAACTGCCGTTTCTAGGTTAAAGTCGCCGCTGAATAGCTGCGGGCAGTCCCATTGGCCGATTGATACAGCGTACTGATAAGATGACGTCACCGTTCAGGAGCACCCGATCATGAAACTCAAAGTTGTTGTTCACGAAGCTGAAGAAGGCGGTTACTGGGCCGAGGTTCCAGGGATTCCCGGCTGCGTTACGCAGGGTGAAACGTTTGAAGAATTGCTGACCAATCTTTATGAAGCAGTCGAAGGCTGTCTATCCGTGGACACAAAAAATGTTGACGTCTCAGCGACAGACAGGATTCTGGAGATTGCGGTGTGAAAACTGTTTCAGGAAAATATTTCGCTAAACTTCTGGAACGCCGGGGTTGGGAATTGAAGCGCATCAATGGCAGTCACCACATCTACGCGAAGACCGGTAGTCCTCTGCGCATTTCATTACCTGTGCATGGCAATGCGCCACTTAAACTGGGCTTGCAAAAACACCTGATGAAAATCGCTGAAATTGGCGAGGAAGAGTTGTAGCGCAGTGCGTCGTATCCACTCCACGCAGGTTACGCCCGCGCAGCATCCCGATAAATTTCAACCATTGGCACCACCAGCCCTACGGACTCTAGGCGCAGCTCATCGTGCTCGTTGAACTGTTCCAGTTCCCAACCCGCTTCGGTGCGGCGGTAGATTTCAATACGCATCGCCTCTTGGGAAGCTAGTACGTATTCTTTCAGGCTCGGCAGGCGCTGATAGGCCAAGCGTTTTTCCATGCGGTCGCGCGCTTCCGTGGTGGGCGACAGCACTTCCACGATCAGCACGGGCGCGGTTTCGTAATAGTCATGACCGCTCGCGGTGCAGGACACCAGCACATCCGGGTAGTAGAAAATATCGTCGACGCGCACCTTGAGGTCAGACATATACACACGGCACGCGTCGCCACGCGGGTGATTGTGCAACGCCGCGTACAAGGCCCCGGCTACAAGGTTATGGTGCCGACTCGCGCCCGTCATCGCATACGCTTGCCCGGCAATGTACTCATGGCGAATGTCGCTGTGTTGCTCGCCGTCGAGGTAGTCTTCGACGGTCAGAAGTTTCAGTTGTGTTTTCACGGTCATTGTTGCGCTCGCTCGGGCACGGGTTACCCCATTAAAGCCGGAATTCACTATACCTGCCGCCTCGCGGGCAACGCAAACTTACGAATGAAACCTGATAGAGGGCGGGTTTGCGCTACGCGTTAAACACTCCGCTGTAGACACCACGAAGTTGCGCGTGATCAGCGCGTGAAGACTGTGATGTCAGTTTTGCGCATAATCCGCGCATGGACCTCTACACCCAGCTTCTCGTTAATGTAAAGACCCATGCCCTCACAGGGTGTGGCTGGTTCTTCGCCATGCTGGTGTTGACCAGCATCAGCCACGCGGCCACGGTGGAATCCATCGACGTCGTCGGCGCACACACGCAGGCCGACGTGATTCGGCAATTACTCGACACCCGCGTCGGTGCACCGTTCGATCCCGTGGTGTGGAACGGCGATCTACAGCGCTTGCGCAATACCGAGCTGTTTTATGACGTGCGCGGCGAGGTGCGGGAAGATGGCGAGACACGCCGCCTTACCGTGCACGCGCTCAACAAGTTTTCGCTGCTTCCGATTTTCAAATACAAGCAAGGTGGCGGAACGTCGCTGCTCACGGTGGGCGCCTACGAGGTGAATCTGCTCGACCGCTTGCTTGAGGTGGGCGCGCAGTACGAGGATATGGACGGCAACCACGGTGGCGTGATCTGGTTCCGCCACCCGTATCTTTGGTCACGCGACAATCACTTCGGTGCCGAACTTTTCGCGCATACCGTAAACCTGCCGCTGCTGTCCCTCAATGGTCAAGAACAGGCGTATTTCGACAGCCGCGAACGGCGCTTCAACACGCGGCTGCTGCACGCGTGGGCGCCGAACGTGCGTTTAGGTATCGGACTCAGCCTCTACTCCAATGATTTCTTCATCGACGATTCGACTGCGGAACGCGCGCAACGCAACGCGGCGTTTCTGACGGAGCATCCGCTGCGGTCCGGGCGCACGGTGTCATTGCTGCCGCGCGCGGTGTTCGGGCACATCAACCGCAACGAATTTTATGTGCAGGGTTCGGAGTGGACGCTGCAAGCGGAGCTCGCGCACGCGGCCATCGGCTCGGAGTTCAATTTCGCGCGCGCGGAACTGCGCTGGCTGGGCGCGTGGCTGCCCGCACGCGACTGGAACATCGCGGCGCAGGCCCAGTTGGGTACGAAAACCGGGCATGAAGTGCAGCACAAATTTTATCTCGGCGGGCTGGACACGCTGCGCGGTTTTCTCGACGGCCAGTTTCGTGGCGATCACTACTGGCTGGTGAATGCGGAGGTGCGCCCGACGTTATGGAGCTCACCGCGCGCGGTGCTGCAGGGCAACCTGTTCGTCGATGTGGCAAAAACCTGGGACGATCAGAGTTTTTCGCTGGCCGGATTCGAACATCCGTTTGTCAGCACCGGCGCCGGGCTGCGCATCATCCTGCCACGCATCTACCGCGCCGTGCTGCGCCTCGATGTGGCACGTACACATACGCCGGTACGGCAGACGGGCATCGCGTTCGGATTACAGCAGTTTTTTTGAAATCAACATGTTCGAAACCGCTGCTCCAGAAGTTGCTACACGTTGCCGCGAATTTTTTGCATTGATGGATTCAGTAATTTGGCAGCGTGAGCAGCTTCCTTCCAGGGTTGGGAAAAAAACAGTCGCTCGACTGCGCCCACAGTGACCGGCGTAACTTCGTTGTTTAAATCGACGTTGTGAGCGTGATCCACCAGTCGGGAGCGTGCGCGTTGATCACGGCTTCGATGGATTTGTCGAGACCGGTGAGGATGAGCAACCCCAGCACGAGCATGACTCCACCGAGCGCTTTCTTTCCGCTTTGCCCCGCGTTGAGCAGGTGTCCGCGCAGGCGTACGAAGGCTTGCCGTGATACCAAGCCCAGCAACACCAACGGCATCGCCGCACCGATGCCGAACAGCACCATGACGGCCGCCACTTGCACGATCTCTTGGCCCTGACTCGCCAGCGTGATGGCTGCGCCCAGCGTTGGGCCCGTACACGGCGTCCACACCACGCCGAGAATCAGACCGATGACGAATTGACCGGGCAGGCCGTCCAAGGTGATGCGTTGCAGCAGACTGTGACCGCCCGACGAAAACCCTGCGGCAACCGCAGCGAAGCGCGTTTGCAGTGCGCTCGACAGCAGCAACACGCCGATGGCGACAAACATCACCGCTGCAACGTTGCGCAACACCGAGGCATCCAGTCCGATCGCCAACCCAACGGAGGCGAGGAACACGCCGATGACGGTGAACGACAGCGCGAGACCGGCGGCGAGCGCCCACACGCCGAGACGGTGCGCGGTCACGGCGCTTGCGATAAGAATCGGCACCAGCGGTAGCACACACGGCGACAGCGTAGACAGTGCACCAGCCAACAGCGCGGCGCCAAATGTGAACAACCCGAAGTCCATCGCGCTGCTTCCGTTACAGTGCTTTTTGCAGCAACGCGGCGAGCGCGTCTTTACGCGTTTCTCCGGTCGAGCGCCCGACTTCTTTGCCGCCTTTAAAAACGATCAAGGTGCTTTGCATAGGAACCTTGAAGCGTTTCACCGCGTCTTTCTGGCCGTCGTAATCAACACGGAATGCTGCAAAATCCTTGAACTCGGGTTTCTGCAACAGCTCCGTGAGCAGCGGATCTTGCGCACGGCAGGTGGGGCACCAGTCCGCATGCACCGCGATCAAAATCGGCTTGCCACTTTTTTGCGCCTGGTCGAACGCCGCCGCATCAAAAGGAGTGCCGACCGCCAACGCGAAACCGGAGGTTAAAAAAAGTACGACCGCGAAAAAGGTACGACGACGCATGTGAATCTCCTGGGTCAAGGGGTGACTGAATGAAGACTGTAACGGCCGAAAACAGCGCCCGCAGTATCGCGAACTGTCTCCACTGCACTGCGCCGATCAGCCGCCTGGTCTAGCTTAGACGGGCGACCGGGCAAAACCTTACACAATTCATTGTCGGTGGTGATCCGGGAAATTGCATTACCACGGCAGTGTCCGGCTGCTGCCGCAAGTCGGCATACCGGGACACGGACATTGACACCGTGCGCATGATTCGCCAACTCGCGGCGACCGGAATTCTTTCAGCGGACGGGCCAGAAGCGGTGGAGCTACACTAGCAGGTGCCCTTTAGGGTCGGACTCGATTTAAATGACGATCGCTGAAATGGTTCCCTACGCAAGTTCGCGATGCCGGAAACAATCGACAGTGTGATCGTTCACCATGCCACAGGCTTGCATGTGTGCATAGCAAATGGTCGAGCCTACGAACTTGAAGCCGCGCTTTTTCAGATCCTTGCTCATGGCGTCGGCTTCCGGTGTTGAGGTCGGAATCTGCTTGTGCGTCTTCCAACAGTTTTGGATGGGCGCGCCGCCGACGAACTGCCACTGGTAGTGATCGAAACTGCCGAACTCTTTTTGCACTTTGAGGAAGGCTTGTGCGTTGGTCACCGCAGCGGCGACTTTGAGGCGATTGCGGACGATGCCGGGGTCTTGCAGTAAGCGTTCGATTTTCTTTGCGCTGTAGCGGGCGATTTTCTCGGCGTTGAATTGATCGAACGCCGCGCGATAATTGTCACGCTTGCGCAGGATGGTGATCCACGACAACCCGGCTTGCGCGCCTTCCAGAATCAGAAATTCAAACAGTCGTTGATCGTCATGCACCGGCACGCCCCACTCGGTGTCGTGGTAGTCGGCATACAGCGGGTCGGTGCCTGCCCAAGCGCAGCGTTTCATATGGCGCAGCGTTTCATGGTGATTTCTTACGTGTTGCGGTTAGTTCAAAACATGGCGCTTCTTGTTCAACGCGTAGCAGGTCGTCGAGGCTACGGCCGGGTTCTGGTGTGTAGGTTTCATCCAGTGTTGCCACTCGCGTCATGCGGTCGATGCGAAAATTGCGCAGGCTTTGCCGCAGTTCGCACCATGCGCCGAGGGTCCAGCCGGTGCTCCAGAAGAATAGGCCGAGCGGCCACACAGTGCGTGCACTGGCTGCATTGTCCGCGCGCACATAATCAAAGCGGACCTTGCTTTGCGTGTCGATAGCATCACGTATCTGCCCCATGGTGTGGGCTGCCGCGCGCGTAATTAGCACGGCGGGTGAGTGCAGATACGCGCCCAGCAGCGCCGGTTTCAGTTTCTCCGGCAATATCAGTTGAATGCGTTCCAGCGCGCGCTCTGCCGCTGCCGCAAGTTTCGCGTCGGCCCAGCTTTGCACAATGCGCGCGCCCAATGCCAGGGCCAGAATTTCCTCCTTGTCAAACATCAGAGGGGGCAGATCGTAACCACGACGCAGCGCGTAGCCGACACCGGCCTCGCCCTCAATCGGCACACCGCTCGCGAACAGGTCGGCGATGTCGCGATACACCGTGCGTATAGATACTTCCAGTTTTTCCGCCAACTGCCGCGCGGTGAGCACACGGCGCGTGCGCAACAGTTGAATGATTTGGAATAGTCGGTCGGCGCGGCGCATGATGATTAGTAATGTTTAGGTCGGGCACTTGCTAGTGTAGTGATGCACTCTTGAGGGGATTTAAAAAAAGCAAAAGAAATGGGCTGAGCGACATCGAAGCACCCCTTCCTCCTGCAAGGGGGAAGGAACTCTCCGTTCGAGCGATCTTGCCGTAACCAAAAATAAGCCCAAGCAGCGTGCAACACTACTCAGGTTGCGCAGCAGTGTCATGTTAACCCTCAACAGGTGAGCAAAGCTCAATAAGCGAGCCTTCCTTGGCGCGGACATAGGCGACAAGCTGCCCCCAAGGTTTTTCAACCGGTGGTTTGATTGAGATGGCACCCGCAGCAACAGCCCGTGCATAAGCGGATGCCACGTCGTCGGCGACAAACGCCAGCTCAACACCCAGGGGTGCCGCATTGAGATCGGCTTTCTGATAGTGCCCATCAAGGTTCATTTCACCCATCGCATGCGAGGCGAAGGCAAGTACGGTTGCGCCCGTTTCCAATTCTCCGTATTCGTTTGAGTCGTGAAGAAAACGGGTTTCAAAACCAAACGCCGCTTTGTAAAAGGTGAGAGCTTCAGTCACCGATGAGACATAAACGATGGTGTAACCGAATTTCATTTTTTGCTCTCTTCATTTTGGGTTTTTTTGGCTTGGGTTCCGGAAGCTCATTACCGGTTACTTTGAAGAGCTGGCGCATTAAATCTCGATCCTCGATATTCTCGCCGATGAGGAAATGAGGCTTGGCACCCGGATAAGGCGGAGATTCGACAACAGTTTTGAGAAGCGTGCGCCCGGCCTGGGTCTGTTTTACAAACAATTGATTGTCGCACACCAGCGCAACGACCTTATTTTCGAGGTAAAGCGCATATTCTCCGAACATTTTTTTAAACGAGACAGGCCCGGCGTCGCGTACTTGATCGCAAACATATTCAACAAAATCCAAGTCGGATGCCATGTTATTTTCTCCTTACAGAGCTCGCTCGGTGCCTGGTTCCGACAGATCAACATTATTCAGTCCGCGTTAGGTGGTGGAATGAAACTTGTCATTACTATTCTTGCTTCTGCATTTTTGGTTACTCAGGGTTGTGACACACGGCTTCAATATTGTGGCCGTCGGGATCGAAAATGAAGGCGCCATAGTAATGCGGATGATAAGTCTCTCGAATGCCGGGCGGTCCATTGTCTCTTCCACCCGCTTTTAATGCAGCCTCGTAAAAGGCTCGAACCTTTGCTCGGCTGTTGCTACGAAACGCGACATGAATAGGGGGAAGGGCAGGTGTTCCGCCCTGTATCCAGAAGCCCCAGCTGTCAGGCTTATTGTCAATACCGAAGCCAGCCCAACCTTGAGCTTCCATGATGAGGTGGTAGCCGAGTGGTGCCAATGTCGCCTGGTAGAAGGCTTTGCTCCTTTCGTAGTTTTGAACATTAATCATGATGTGATCGAGCATGCTTTAGTTCCTCAATTTGAAACGGTCCAATAAAAAGCTGACGGGTACACCATTTTGTTGGTGCTGCCCTATCGAGCGCAATGTTAGGTTGGGCTTTCGAACCGGCTTAATCCAGAATGGCCGCACCAAACGGATTGTCGATGGCGATTAACCATCGCCCATCGGTCTGTCGACGCAGCACGTCAGAGGAGGCCCCGCCCATTTTCACAGTGGCCCCATCCGGAGCAGTGCCGTTTGCGGTCCATCTGGAAATGAACAGTACGGTATCGCCAGTTTGGATGGTCTTGTGCGTCTCCGTGGTGATCGTCACCTTCATGGCAATAAATCCGGCGAACGCTTCCCGAATTGCTTTTTTTCCAGTGGCCACTTGCCCGGGTTGCACAATGAGGGTTGCATCGGTTTCATAACAGGCTACGGCGGCTTCAAGATCGCCCTGGTTGACGGCCTTGACTAATTGGGTAACGGTATCTGCCGGATTGGATGTACTCATGCGTTGCTCCTTTGTCGTGTTTTTTGGTTCATGCGAATGCATGATGGCAAGGGCATTCTGCAACACTGCTACTGACAACGTGGTGTCAGTAGTTATTAGGCATCGTGAGTATCAGGGCCAGCATCGTCATAGCGTGGTAGTGAGTCGGTCGTCTCGAACCAGGCAATCCTGCTCTGCCGCCAGATGTGATACTGCGGAGCAATAAGTGCCGGGTCGTGAAGACTGGCCAGTGTAACGTCGACGGTTTGCGGGGATACCGAGCGGCGAAATGCGAGCTGAGTGCCGCACGTGCTGCAAAATTCTCGTTGGCTATGTGAGCTTGATTGGAAAATTGCCGGGCACCCTTTTGTGTAGGAAAACCCATGGACCGGTACGGTGAGCCACGCAAGTGCCGGTGCTCCACTGGAGCGCTGGCAAAGCCGACAATGACAATATCCCGCGTCCAGCGGCTGAACACTGATGCGATATTGCACTGCGCTACAGAGACAGCTTCCTTCAAGAGTTTGGACTGGGTTGAGCGTGTTGTTAGGTTGCGTAGTTGTTGGAGAGCTTGACATGGTTATCAGCTAAGCACGTTCGCTTGCGGTTTTGATCGTGAGGGTACGGATGGGCATGGCTCTCGACTTGGGATACGTCGGTCGCGTTCCAGGGAACGTGACGATTAGAGAGTACGCCAAACCTGCTGACAGCATGCCGTCAGCAGGTTTTACTTCGCGACGATGCCGTCCACCGATTGGAGCACGGCGACGAAGTCGTCTTCATCGGTTTGTTCGATACGCACCGGTAAATAGCTAAGCTTTGGCGCGCACCACAAGGTAGTGCCGCGTTTGTCACCGACGCGGGTAATTTTTATGGTGTGAAATTTACCCGCTGGGGTTTCGGTTTCCTCTTCGCCCAACACCACGGCCTGGTAAATTTTGGTCTTGCCGCCGTCGGCGATTTTATAGCTGTAGTCGCGCTTGCCCGGTGCCATGTCGCGCATCAACGCGACCTGGTAAATCAGCTTGTCCAAGGTGCCGGGTTCGAGTGGCATCACCCAGGGATCTTTGTTCACGCTGTTGGTGACGGTGTTTTTGTCCCAGTCAAAGTCAAGCTTGACCTGTTTGCCTTTGCCGAAGGTGCGCTCGTAAAAATATTCCAGCGGCTGGATTGCGCCGTTTTTGAGCACCCAGGTGCTGCGCTCGACGATGCTGCCTTTGGCCACCCACGAGGCGACTCCGGTGGTGGAGGTGACCGATTCAAATACGTGGCGGCCATTGGCACCGGGGGTGAGTGTACGACGAACCTGCCCGATATCGACGAAGCCTTTTTTTACCACGTAGGTGGCCGAAAATCGCTCAGGCAAGGTACCTGCGCTGGCGGTGGCTGCGCACAGGGCAATGAGTAAGGCGACCGCGATTCGCATGAGAGATTCTTTGCAAGAGTTATGCAAGTCACGTTAGCGGAATCATGTGGGGGGTGCAAGCCGAGAAGGTGTTTGCTCGAATGGCCGGATTATTCGAGCTGTTTCCAGTCGGTCGCGACCGCCGCGTCAATTTCGTGCGCATTGCGAATGGTGTACGACTTGATGTTGCCGGACTCGTAATAAGTGCGCGAAATCAGTTCGCTCATCACGCCGGTGGTGATCATCTGCACCGCGAGCATGACGAATAAAATGCTGATCAGCAGCAGTGGGCGGCCGCCGATGTCTTCGCGCATGATCAGTTTTACGAAGCCCAGATAAGTTAGTCCTGCCGCGCCCAACGCACCGCACACGATGCCAATCTTGCCGAAGAAGTGGCCAGGTTTTGACCGATAGCGCATGAAGAAATACACCGACAATAAATCCAGCACGACGCGAAACGTGCGCGAGATGCCGTATTTGGACGTGCCGTACTGACGTGCATGGTGGCGCACCACTTCTTCCTTGATGCGGCGCGGCGTCGTGCGCGTAGCGATCCAGGCGGGAATGAAGCGATGCATCTCGCCGTACAAGCGCACGTGCTTGATGACATCCGCACGAAAAATTTTCAGCGAACAGCCATAGTCGTGCAAATTCACCTGCGTGATCTTGCGGATCAGCCGGTTGGCGAGGCGCGACGGAATTTTGCGCAGCCAGTTGTCCTTGCGGTTTTGCCGCCAGCCGGACACCAGGTCGAGATCTTCTTCGAGTAGACGTTGCACCATGCGCGGAATATCCGCCGGATCGTTTTGCAGATCGCCGTCGAGGGTGGCGATCACGTCGCCGCGCGCGACATCAATGCCCGCCTGCATCGCGGCGGTCTGTCCGAAGTTGCGCTGCAACAACACCGCGCGCACATGCGTGCCGTACTGCTGCATCGCCTCACGCAAACGCAGTGCGGTGTCGTCGATGCTGCCGTCGTCGACCAGCACCAGTTCCCACGGATGGCGATAATCCGCGAGGGATTCGTGCACGCGCGCCACCATCGGCACAACGCTGTCTTGCTCGTTGTACATCGGGATTACGACGGATAAACGGTGCGGTACGGTGGTGTGTTCGGTGGCGACGGTCATGGTGTCTTTTGAGTTGGTGGACGCAAACGCGCAATAAACGGCGCGTAGTGTAGCGCGACGCGCGCGGCGAGTAACCCGTACAGCGCGCCTAGCAGCATGCCGACCGCGACTTGCGATGGGTAGTGCACACCGAGGTACACGCGTGATAACGATACACCCAGCGCGATAGTTCCTAACACAAGCGCCCAGGTCCACGAGCGTAGCGCGATGCCAAGAAAGACTGTGGCAGCGAAAAAATTCCACGCGTGATTCGACGGCATGCCGTTCAGGTGCGAGCTGCAATTAATCGCAAACCAGGTTTGCGGCACACGCACCAGCTCCGGCAGTTCAGCGCAGGGACGGTGTTGCCCGATCAGGTATTTAAGCAGCCCACCGAGTTGGTCACCGAGGATGGTGACTGCGACCAGCAGGAGCCAGAGCTTGGCGCCGTCTTTGCCGTGCGCGCGCGCCAGCAGCGCGAGGATCAGCGCGAACAGCGGCACCGAGAACCACGTGGTCTGCGACAGCCAGGCGAACAAAATATCGAGCCCGGGAGTGGAGGCGTCGTGGTTGAGCCAGAGAAGGATATTTTGGTCCATACGTATTGTGCCGCTAGTGCACTACGGTCGGATTGACTGCCGGGTTATGCGTTACGCCTTTTGGTGTTGAGCTTGGCATCAAATTTTTCCTTGGTGATAACGAAGCGCTCATGACGGCCCTTGGAAATGAGGTCGATGCCGTCGTGGGCTTCCACAGCGAAAACGAGCTTTCGCCCTTCCACCGAGATCAACTCCACGGTCGCAGTGACCTCAAGGCCCGGTGGCGTCGCCGCCTCGTGACTGACATCAATGTGCGTTCCCACGGTTTGTTCTCGTGGCCAGTCGAGATGGGGATTGGTTGCCTTGATGCAGGCCCATTCGAGGAAGCCGACCAAGAAGCCAGTCGCAAAGACTTCAGGCATTGCAACGAACTCAGCCGATTCCGGATAGAGCGCGGGACCGTTTTTGATTGGGGGACTACGAATTTGTGCTGGTATTTGATGCCGGGCTTTAGTGTTTCCTTCATGTGTTTCTCCTTGCAATCCACGAGTGCTTCTTAGCCGGTAGCGTGCGCATGGCGCACGCTACCGGGGGTCGGTTCGTCCGGGCAAAAACACTGCGACTAAGCCGCCCAGCAGGGTTGAGCCTAGCAGAAACAAGTGCAAGTTCACTGCAGCGGCTAGCGCTATCGCCGGTTCGATATTGAAGGGCAGCAGCGCGGCGACGATGCCCGCTTCGTAGGTACCCGCACCGGCCACGCCGTGGAATGGCAACACGGAGGTGATGTCTCCGGCGATGGCAGCGAGACCGGCGACCGACCAGGTTACTGGCGCGAAAAGTTGAAATACCCACGCGAATACCCCGAGCTTGACTACCCAGTTGATCCACGTCCAAAGCCAGGCACGCCAGAATTCGTGTGGTGTCTGCGGCAGGCTGGCCAAAATTTTCGCGAGGAATTTTTTTGCTCCATGCGACCTGCCTGAGAATTTTTGCGCGACGCTGCTGTGCGCAAAAAAGGCTACGGCGGGTAACGCCCACCACAGCAACGCGATCGGTAAAACGTAGCTTTGCGCAAGCCAGGCATCGCCAACGGCAAGCAGTGCAATGGCGATCAGCGTATGCAAATCCATCAGACGAAACCAGAACAGCACTGGTACCGAGGTGATGGCGGGAACGTCAAAGTAACGCGCCATCAGCACCGGAAAACTGATTTCACCGGTGCGCATCGGCAGCAAATTATTGAGCAGATTATGTTGCAGGGTGAGTTTGAAACACAGCGTGAAACGTCCACGCAGCGGTTCCCGAAAATAGTCGTACACGCGCAGGGTGCGCAGGGCGTAGGAGATAAATGTCAAGATCAGCGTCGCCAACAGCGCGAGCGGAGCGACCTCAAGCCACGGCGCGAGAACACGTCCCCAGCCGTAGTAAATTTGCACCGCGATCATGCAGCCCAGAAGAACCAAAATGCCGAGCAGGAGTTTGATGTCGATTTTCAAGGGGCGGAGTAGTGCAGAACGCGGGAATTTATGGCACTCAACAATTGGAAAATAGCGGTCATCGGGGGTGCTGAACACTCCTTCCCCATGCAAGGGGGAAGGCTGGGATGGGGGTGTTCGAGCACACTGCCTCTTAAATCACCTCCATCCTCGGCAACTGCTCCCTGCGTTGCTCTACCTCCTGCATCCATGCAGTCGTGCCCTTCCTCCTTGCAGGGGGAAGGAACTCTCCGTTCAGAAATCATGTCGTGCCTTTTAATATTGAAATATATGTATCAAAGCGCAGTACGATAACGTCAGCGATTCGAGTCGCGATCATACATCTGGCCGAGCTTGAACAGCGCATCGGTGGTGTATCCACGCAGGCGTGCGAGGCGGTTTTCCAGTTCGGCCAGGGCCAGCTTGCCAATGTACTGTTTCATTTCTGCGGCGGCAGTGACGAGCTTGGTTTGCTTGGCGGCGATCTGATCGACGTACACCTTTTTAAAAGTATCCGACGCGTTTTCCATGCTGTAAATCGCGGTTGCCCAGCGTTGCAGTTGTTGCTCCATCAAACGTAAATCGCGGTAATTACGTAGCGCAGTTTGGAATGAATGGCTTTCATAAAGCCCGGCAAAATATTGCGACTCGGGTCCGACCGGAAAATTCTGGTACTCGTTAAACGCTTCGCTGCGTGCCTGGGTAATATTGTCAACAATGACATTGAGCATGCCGCCGATGCGGACTTTTTCAATCGCCGCCTCCACATGTTTAATTTCTGCCTGGATGGTTTCCAGCGCAATCCGATAGTGTTTTACCGATTGATCGTAGGCTCCCAATTCCGCGTAGGCGTAAGGAATGGCCAGCAGTCCATCGAGCACCGAGCGATCCGCAGCGTTGCGTTTTGACAATTCCAACCAGGCGGCCAAGGCTTGTTTGGGTTCACGCAGCGTTTGAAAGGTGAGGCCGACGCCCCATAGCGCACGATTCGAAAACGGGCTGTCGAGTGGAACTTGCTGAAAATAATTTTTGGCTTGCAACGTCGCCTGTGCCTTGAGTGCGCTAAAGCCCAGGATGTAATTCGCACGGTCACGCAACGCGCGGGATTCGTCATTGGAGTATCGGTTGTTGTCGGCAACTTTTTTGAGCCACTCTTCAGCTTCTGCGCGGCGCTCGTTGCGCAGCAAGGTGACACCCAAATTGTAATAGCCGAACGTGGCCCATTCGGAATCGCCCTTGAGGGTGCGCAGAAGCGCCAGGGCTTGATCCGTTTGTTTTTGCTGCAACAGTACCAACGCATCGAAGCCAATTTTGCGGTGGTTCAGTGCGGTGCTCATTTCGCCAGAAACTTTTTGCGCGGCTTTAATCGAGCCCAGCAGATCGCCACGTTGGTAACGCGCGTTGGCGAGCTCCAGCAGGAACAGATTGCGCAACTCGTCAGTTAACGCATCTTGCGGCAACTGTTGCAGCACTGCTGCCGCGTCCGCGTGCATACCATAGGCAAGATACGAGTAAGCGAGCATCAGCTCGGTCTTGGCTTTTTCGGATTTGAGGGCGGGCCGCCAACGTTCGGCAAGCAAGTGACCGATGGCGGAAAAATATTTGTGCTGCGAAAAATCGTACAAGGCTTCGCGCAGGTATGGGCTTTTCAGCTCACCCCATTTAACCGGCGCCTCCGTGGCGTGGGTGGCCGTTACGTACAGCATGAACAGCATTGCTGCGGCGAATCGGCGGCGCATCAGTTAGTCCCACTCCTTGGTGGTCACGCTTGCGCCGCCCATAAATGTCGCGATGCGCAACTCCAAGGTTTTACGATTTGCGGTTTTCGTGAACGATGTCGAGAACGCGTTGCTTTTTTGCGTTTTGCTGCCGGAAGTGACGGTGCCGCTTATCTTGTGAACGCCGTCCGCCAGTCCACCGATGTAGATGCGATGTGCTCCACCTTGCCGCAACGCGGCGACCTCGTCCGGCAGGTAACTGCGGCGCGCGGCAGGCTTGTCGTCGATGCTCAGCGTAATTTCGCGCAGCTCGAACCCGTCACCTGCATCCAGTGATGCGAACACCACGAGCTGAATGCCGGGTGGAGCGAGCACGCCGTCTTCCAGACGTGTCAAGGACTGACCCACGCGTACCGTTTCGTCGCTGAGCGCCTTGAGGTTGTAACGCGGATTTTTCTCCGCCAGATCACCCGCCGGTTTGACGCCGCCCACCCAGGCCAGGTTGGCAATATTGCGACCGAGCTCGAGCACCTCACGTTTCAGGGTTTGCGTTTGCTCGTCCAGCGCGCGCATTTTACGCGCAACGTCCGCGTCGTCGGCGCGCACGGGCAGTGCGCATAGCGCGAGGAAGGTCCAAAGCGAGAGGCGATGTGCAAATGTATGCATGATGTCCTTGCTGTAACGGCTTGCATGCAGCGTGCTGCAATTCATAAATTGACGAGTATTGGCGCCTTTAAAATCTGATTGTCCAGTACCGCATGGTCATCGTCTAAGCGTAGTCGGCCGCTTGCAAACCAGCCAATCACCAAAGGATAAATAATGTGCTCGAGCTCGCGCACGCGCTCAGTCAGGGTGGTCTCGGTGTCGTGCGCTAGCACGGGAACGCGCACTTGTGCGATCAGCGGACCACCATCCAGCTCGGCAGTAACAAAGTGCACGCTTGCGCCGTGCTGCGTATCGCGCGCTGTCAGTGCGCCCGCGTGCGTACGCAAGCCACGGTGTTTGGGCAGCAACGACGGATGAATGTTCAACATGCGGCCGAGGTAGTGCCGAACGAAATCCGGCGTGAGTATGCGCATGAATCCGGCGAGGATAATTAATTGCGCGCCGGTGGCGTCGATGGCGACTTGCAGGGCGTTATCAAATTCCGCCCGGCTTGTGAATTGCGTGTGATCCACGACGGCGGTAGCGATGCCGACGCGGCGCGCGCGCGCAAGGCCAAATGCGTCAGCGCGATTGCTGATCACCGCGCGAATTTCGATGGGCAGTGCGCCGCGTTGCTGTGCGTCAATGATGGCTTGCAGATTGCTGCCGTCGCCGGAAATTAATACTACGACGGATAACGGCAGGCGGGCGTCCGTCATCTAGCTCAGCAAGACCGGCTGGCCGTCCGTGCCAATGTGTTCTACGGATCCGATGATGTAGCAGGTTTCGCCCTGCGCGCTGAGCGAGTCCAGCGTGTCATCGAGATCTTTGGCGGCGACGATGACGGCCATGCCGATACCGGCGTTGAACACGCGATGCATTTCTACATCGTCGATGTTGCCGTGCTGTTGCAGCCAGTTGAATACCTGCGGTCGTTGCCACGCGTCAGTACGCAGGTGTGCAGCCGCCCCGTCGGGCAAGACGCGCGGCAGATTTTCCAACAGACCACCGCCAGTGATGTGGCACAACGCGTGGACATCAACGTGCGCGAGCAATTTGAGCACGGGCTTGACATAAATGCGCGTCGGCGCAAGCAACGCTTCGCCCAGCGTGGTGTTACCCAACGGCGCGCGTAAATCCGCCTGACTGCGTTCAATGATTTTGCGAATCAGCGAGTAGCCATTGGAATGCGGACCCGACGAAGCGATGCCGATGATGCGGTCGCCCACCCGCACGCGACTGCCGTCAAGAATTTTGTCTTTCTCAACGATGCCGACCGAAAATCCAGCCAGGTCGTAGTGATGCGCGGCGTACATGCCGGGCATCTCGGCGGTCTCGCCGCCGACCAGCGCGCAACCTGCTTGTTCACAGCCGTGAGCGATGCCCTTGATCACTTCGGTCGCCACATCCACATCCAGCTTGCCGGTCGCGTAATAATCGAGAAAAAACAGCGGTTCGGCACCTTGCACCAGCACGTCGTTCACACACATGGCCACCAGGTCGATGCCGATGGTGTCGTGTTTTTTCATCGCCAGCGCCAGCAATAATTTAGTGCCCACCCCGTCGGTGCCCGACACCAGCACCGGATGTTTATAGCGATGAATCGGAACCTCGAACAACGCCCCGAAACCACCCAATCCGCCGAGCACGCCCGGGCGTTTGGTCCTGGCGGCAAACGGCGCAATGTTGTCGACCAGCCGGTCGCCCGCGTCCATGTCCACGCCAGCGTCTTTGTAAGTGAGAGTCGTAGCAGGCGGATCGTTTTTTACAGTCACAGGAGGCGCTCGAGTTAGGAGGCGCTATGGTAGCGACTGGGTTGATGGCGCGCAAATTCTCGCCGCTCGGTGTTGCGGTGACCGCCGCAACAGTATTCTCCGCAATTCACACATGAACTGATGCATGAGTTCGTAGAATGCATTGATCAGATTTAAGCCCATATTTTGGTGTGGTGAAAGTTTGTTTTCGCGCTCGAATAAAAAGCTATGCTTGTTCATTGAGCATGAAAACAAACTTTTTGTTGCGTTCGGTTTATATTGAATCTACTTTAACAAGTATGGCTAGTGAAACAGGAAGCAAAATAAACCGTCTGCTTAAGGCGTGGCCATCCGGCACGGTGGCCGTATCGCTGTGGCTGGAGCGGCAAGGGATTTATCAGCAACTTGCGCGCGAATATGAAAAAGCAGCATGGGTGCAACGCATAGGACGGGGTGCCTACATCAAGGCGGGCGATAACGTGGAATGGACCGGCGGACTTTACGCGATCCAGAAGCAATTGCTGTTGCCAATACACGCCAGTGGCAAGACGGCGTTGCGAATGCAGGGATACGCACATTATTTGCCGCTCGGAAAAAACACGACCGTGACCCTGTTCGGTTCTCCGGGAACCAAACTCCCGGCATGGTTTAAACAGCACACATGGAATGTAAAGGTGCGTTACACCACAACGCATTTGTTTTCCGACGACGCAACCCAAGGGATGACGAAGAAAGAAATGGGAGCCTATTCGATCAACCTTTCGGCTCCGGAACGAGCCATGATGGAAGTGCTGTATTCCGTCCCGGCGGAGGAAACCTACGACGAAGCGAAGCTGCTCATGGAAGGGCTCACGACACTGCGGCCTCGTCTCGTTCAAACACTGCTCGAACGCTGCGCGTTCCAAAAAGTGAAACGGCTGTTCATGGTCTTGGCGGAAAGCTGCGCGCACCCATGGGTGAAAAAACTCGACCTGTCGAACGTCGACTTCGGCAAGAGCAAGCGCATGTTAGCGAGGGGCGGACGCTTCAATTCAAAATACAACATCAGCGTGCCGGAGTAGCGAATTTGAAGGGCAATCCGTATTACAAACAGGTTCAACTCATGCTGCGTGCAATCCCGCATGTCACAGTCGAAGA
>JANMQQ010000043.1:0-6835 GCA_031370545.1 Gammaproteobacteria bacterium | reverse complement strand
GCAAGGGATCGCTGCGCACCCGGAACTGCATGACGCGCAAAGCCAGGAAGAGATATGGCGCTATGTGCAACGAGCGCATTTTCACGCCACAGGAATCGCAGCTTTCTCTATTGGGTTATTGCTACTCGTTGTAGCGTCTAGCCTCAAAGAAAAATTTAAAAAGATTGCAGCAGTATTTATTGGCCTCGGCAGCTTTTATCCGCTCGCCTGGCTATTAATGTTTTTTCTTGCGCCATCCCTTGGCAGTGACGCGGCACGCTCACACCCGATTACCGAGCTATTTACCTATGTCGGTGTAGGTGGGCTGCTGCTCGGCTTGGCTATCTTGCTGAGCAATCTTTTTCTTGGATTATTCAGTGAGCCAAACGACACCTAACAACATCATCAACACGGACAGAAAAAAGCGGGGCGCCTTCGTCACACCACTTTTTGCGGCCGGTTGTGGGCGGCGATTGGGCCTTGCAACAGAGGATCTCGATGAATGCAATCAACCACGCTGCGACGGCGCTCCTCATCAACAGAAAGTGGCCCGGCGTGCCTATTATTCCAGTCCTGCTATCGGTTCAGTTGGTTGAATTTCTATGGGTGGTGTTCAACCTGCTGGGGGTGGAGACCACTACAACCGAACCGCAGGTAAGAGCACTCAACGACATCCATTTGGCTTACATGCCTTATTCACATTCAATTGCCGCAACTGTGTTTTTGGCTTTTACGGTTTGGGTGGTTGTTTCAAAACTTCGCAAGAAACCTGTTTGGGGGCTCGCGCTAGCCGTCGCCGTTTCGTCTCACATTGTTCTCGATTTAGCCACTCATGTTCATGACATTGCACTTGCTCCGGGCATCGAATCCCCAAAGTTTGGGTCGGGGCTATACGGGGTTCCGTTACTGGCACTCGTCGTTGAGACAATATATGGCGTCTGGTGCTGGTGGGTTTTTCGTGGCTCAAAGGCTCTACTGGCGGTAATAATCGTGTTTAATTTGGGCGCGCTTTCCTTTTACTCACCTCTTATTCCTGGTCCTGAACACCTTCTGGCCGGGCATCCGAAAATCTTTGCGGCCATCATCGGGGTACATATCATCCTTGGGTTAATAGCCGTCGGTTTCTTTGCGCGTTTGCGTTGGTGGTCTTCCGCGCAACCATTTACTGAAACGGAGAAATGTTATGTCTGAAACAATGTTTGGTACTGGAATGTGGGCGCTGTGGATGTTGGTGATGACGGCGGCGGTTATTTTACCGTTTTGGTTTATCTTTCCCAAAGCGGGCTACTCGAAGTGGCTAAGTCTGCTTATGGTGGTCCCACTCGTAAACGTGATTCTTTTATATTTCCTTGCGTTTGCTAAGTGGCCGAGCCTAGGAAATAGCAATACGTAAGGACACCTCCCTCATGAACGCTGAAGACAAAGTCACGCCGTCATCGCCTAACCATTCGCTGAACACGGACGAGCAAAGCTCAAGCGCCGGATTACGAGATAGTCAGGTGTCAGCCAGGCTAGCCACAGATAGCGCAAGAGTGATTGCACCCGCTCCCATCCTGTATGCAGTGGCTTTCCTCATGGGATTAGCGGCTGAATTTGCACTGCCAACCGCGCCGCTACCGCGAGTTGCTGAACTTTGGCTGGGAGCGGTCATTATTCTGATTTCAATTCCCATTGTCATTTCAGCGGTCAGAGCGCTGGTGCGAGCACGTACCGTCTTCGACGCAAGCAAGCCCACGACAAGAATCGTGACCGATGGAGCATTTCGCTATAGCCGCAACCCAACCTATGTGTCACTCACGCTGCTCTATATTGGTCTCGCGTTTGTTGCTGGCTCATTTTGGGTTTTGCTGATGGTCGTGCCAGCGGTAGCGATCACCCATTGGGGTGTTGTGTTGCGCGAAGAACGGTATTTGGAGTCGAAGTTCGGTGAGGAATACCGCCGGTACGCGCAGAGGGTCCGGCGGTGAGTTTGAGCGCGCGATCTAACCTTGAGATCAAGCGGACCGCTCATCGCAAAGTCAGGCCGAAGTTGGCAGCTGCTCGTCGCCATCAGCCGGCGACTCCACAAGACGGTGTTGCCATGAAATGAAACATCTCGACACAGCGTTCTTACAGCTGGAGGTTTCCAATGAACAAAAGCATTAGCACCGTACCCCTCTTGTTTCTGATCCATCAGCATGATTGATGTCAGTAGCGGGCAGGTTAAAAACATTACCGCGCGAATCACGCCGCACAATGTCCAAATCTCACGCGATGGCCGGTTGTTGCTTGCGGTCGGTCCGGTCGCCGATCTGGCCGCGAACAAATCCCCGATGAAGATGCCCGATGGCGCACGGCAGGCTGCTGATTCTCGACGCCGAGACGCTTGCCGTCGAGACGGCTGCGGATATCGAAATAGGCCATCATCCCGCACACGTCATCATTGCGTGAAATATGCCGCATGAAAACTTCATCGGGCCGGATTAATAGTCACAACCGCAAATCCGGCAACATAAGCAACGACAGCCGCAAGACCGTACCCGTGTGCGGCGTGCTTTGGATGCTCAGCTCTGCTCCGATCAGTTGCGCCTGCTCGCGTAAGCCCACCAGGCCGTAGTGCCCGGGGTGCGATGCACTTGAGTCGAACCCCACTCCATCGTCCTTGATGCTCAGCTCCAGACGTCCGTCAGCCATGTCGCACAGATACACCACCACATGGCTGGGCATGGCGTGACGCTCCACATTGCGTAACGCCTCCTCGGCGATGCGGAACAGTGTTTCGGCACGCTCGTCCGCGAAGCTGGCGGCGCGGGGGTCACTGCGGTAATCGACAGCCAGGCCAGTGCGCTCGGAAAAATGCCCGATGGCATCGGCCAGTGCGGCGCCCAGCCCGACGTCGCGCACGGCGTTGAAGCGCAATTGGGTGATGGCAGCGCGCGCTTCTTTCAACCCCTGATGGGCCACCTGCTCCGCGTGGACCAATTCGTCAGGCAGCGCCGCAGGATCGTGGACATGCAGTTTTTTGAGCAGGCGAACCTCGGTGAGCATGGCCATCATCGAATGCGCGAGCGTGTCATGCAGGTCGCGTGCAATCTTGAGGCGTTCGCGTACCACCGCCGCGTAGCGCGTCTCGGCGGCAAGCCGCTCGACCTCGCGGGTACGGGCGGCGACGCGTTGTTCGAGTTCGGCGCTGAGCGTACGCAGCTCGCTACGCTCATGCTGCAAGGCGCCCAGCACCTCCGCAAAAGCGGCCCCGACGCGCGCGACCTCGTCGTGGCCGGAGGGCACCTCAACACGCTGCGCCTTGCCGATACCCACGTTCTGGACGGCCCGTGTCAAACCCGTCAACCGCCGGGTCAGACGGCGCGTGATCAGCACGCCGAACAGCGCGGCGCTACCGCCCAGCCCCAACGAGACCCACAATATCTGCAACCACAAGGCATCGGCGCGTTGATCCGCGCGATCCGCCGGTTCCATGAGTTGCACACGCCAGCCCAGTGTGTGCAGCACGCTACCGGTCCGTGGTTCGGCGCGGGTTACCACAACGTTCTGCCCGCCTCCGATACGTTCAAACGTTGGAGCGAAGGCATGGGTCTTGTCATTTGAGATTGCCTGCGTTGCATCGACGAAGGCGGTGTCACTGACCGGGGCGCTGTGCCAGCGCTTGCCTTGCAGCGCATCCGGGCCGATCAATACCCTCTCTTCCCGGTCCAGCACCAATGCCTGGGTGGTACTGGGCAGGTTCAGCGTTTCACACAAGCCCCGTGCGTAGTTTTGTACCCAACGCAAGCTCAGTTGTGCGCCCAGCACGCCTAAGGCGCGGCCCTGCGGGTTTCGCACCGGGATCATCATTTCAATAGATCGACGCGGTTCACCGCCGGACGGTAAAGGATTATTTTTGTCCGGTAACACGGCATCATACGCATCGCCGATCCAAGATCTCTTCAACCCTAGCGTAAACCCGGGGCGTCCCGCGACGTTGCTGCCCTCGAGCAGGCTTCCGCTGGCGGCCACCACCTTACCTTGTGAATTGGCCAGAGCAATCCATTCAAACTCTGGATAAGCTGATCGCAGTTCATCAAATACCGCGCGCGGCGCACGTGGTGTTTCGGAATTTACCTGGGTTCCCAGCAGCGTGGCCGCTGTCCGTACCGATTGCAGCCGCGAAACAAGGACCTGATTGAGTTCAGCGGCCAATTGGTCGGTGGTCAACGCCAACTGTCGACCGTGTTGTTGC
The DNA here is from genome assembly GCA_031370545.1 of Gammaproteobacteria bacterium. Classification (GTDB taxonomy): domain Bacteria; phylum Pseudomonadota; class Gammaproteobacteria; order SG8-11; family SG8-11; genus UBA6921. The sequence goes on along the minus strand of JANMQQ010000043.1, from coordinate 2,640 downwards.
AATAGGCTCGTGCGTGCCATTCCCCCGAGCCACAACACCGCGACCATGGTGAAACCCAGCGACAGCGCGACGACCAGCCAGCCGACCGCGATAGCCAGGCTGCCCCGAGGATCCAGATAGCGTAGCAAGCGCGGCATTCAGCGCGTCGAGATTGAGATATACATTCCGGCATTGTCGCAAGTGACGAAAGTAACTGCAAACTCATGACCTGTGACCCTCGCGACCCGGTAAGCCATCAAGTAAACTTACCTACATGAAAAAGATGATTGCTCATTTTAGGTAACTCTACTCTGGGCAAACCCCCACATGGACCTTCAGCGTGGATGAGCTAATTCAACTGGTGGCGCAACGGACCGGTATTTCTTCAACCCAGGCGGCACTTGCCGTCGCGGCGATGTTGGGCTACCTCACTGCACGGCTGCCCTCCTCGGTGGTCGGCCGTATCCGTGAGCAATTGGGAGAAGCGCGACCCCCTCAGAACCTTAACAATGGCCAAGGCGGGGACCAGTGATTGCATTATCCGCTGACGAACCGCCGCGCATCCGCGTGCTCATCGCCGATGACCAAGCTCTGGTGCGCCGGGGAATGACGCTGATGCTCACAGTCGAGCCGGATATGCATGTGGTGGGACAGGCGGCCGATGGCATGGAGGCCGTCGAGATGGCGCAGCGGTTGCGTCCTGACGTAGTGCTGATGGATTTGAACATGCCGCGCAAGGGCGGTGTGGCCGCAACCCGCGAGATAACACTGTCGCTGCCGAACACGCACGTGCTGGTGCTGACCACGTTGGATGCCGACGAAACGGTCTTCGAAGCCATCCGCGCCGGCGCTCAGGCTTATCTGTTGAAGGACGCAACCGAGGAGGAGTTGCTGGAGACGGTGCGCGCGGTGCATCGCGGTGAATCCAGGCTGACCCCGCAGATCGCGCGCAAGGTCATGGATCAATTTCGTCGGCTCGCGCCGTTGTCCGAAGCGCCGCCGCTCGATGCAGCGATGGGCCCGCCGGTAGCGCCGCAGGCGGCTCACAGCACCCCGCAAACCAAGGCGCCCAATGGCGTGGCCGAGCCGCTCAACGACAAGGAAGAGAAGATCCTGCAGCTCATCGCCGAGGGTAAGAGCAACAAGCAGATCGCCAACGCCGTGTTCCTGGCCGAGGGCACGGTCAAGAACTACGTTAGCCGCATCATGGAAAAGCTGCACGCCAACACGCGCACTGGGTTAGCGGTGATGTCGTTACGCCAGCGACGCGGCGAGTGAGCCGCTCTATCCGATATCGCGCGTGCCCGCCCTGACTCTTTCGCATTGGCTCTCGCTGCACAGCCTGTTCACGGTCGCCGGGCTGCTCGTGTACGTGCTGGCCTCTCACGTGCTGCAGCAGCGTCGGCATCCATCCGCTGCGATCGGGTGGGTGCTGTCCCTGCTCCTGCTGCCCTATGTCGCGCTGCCGCTGTATCTGCTGTTCGGCACGCGCAAGCTCACCCGCGCCAGCTATTCATCACCGGCCGCTCGCACGGCTCAGCCGATGGGCGATGCAGGGGCGTGGCCGGTCCAGACTGCCGCCGCGCTCGGGCAACCGCGCCCCACAACGTACCGGGCCTTATGCGTCCACGCCGATGGTTCGGAGTCCCTGCGAACGCTCCTGGAGGTGATCGATGGCGCACGGCACACTCTCGATCTGTGCACCTTCATCCTCGGGCGCGATGAGGTCGGCGCGGCGGTGAGCGCCCGTCTGGTGGCTCAGGCACGCGCCGGGCTGCGGGTGCGGCTGCTGCTCGACGGGGTGGGCCGCATGCTGGGCGGGCGGCCCGACCTGTCCACATTGAGGCACGCGGGTGTGCAGGTTGCGCTCTTCGTGCCCCCCTTGCGCTCTCCCCTGAAAGGCCGCACCAATCTGCGCAACCACCGCAAGCTCGTGGTGGCCGACGTCGGCCACGCGACCGAGCGTCTGTGGTGCGGCGGGCGCAATCTCGCCGCCGAGCATTTCGAGGGTCAGCCAGGTCGTTCTGCGTGGCGCGACTTGAGCTTCGATCTGCAAGGCCCGCTGGCCCGGCAAGCGGCCGATCTGTTCCAGCGCGACTGGGTGTTCGCGGCGGGAACCAAACCGTCCGCTTCGGCGGCGGAGGCGGATGCGGACGCCAAGACTGCTCCTGTTGCAGCACCGGGTGAGCCTGCCGGACAAGTCATCGCCTCGGGCCCTGACCAGCCCGACGACACCGTGCATGCGCTGCTCATCAGCGCCGCCTACCGCGCACGCACGCGCATGGCGCTCGTCTCGCCTTACGTCGTGCTCGACGACGCTTTGCTGATAGCACTGTGCCTGGCTGCAAAGCGGGGCGTGCAAGTGGACTTGCTGTTGCCAGTCCGCTCCAACCATTGGCTCGTCGATATCGTGCGGAATCGCTCCCTGCGCGCTCTGGCCGGGGCGGGAGTGCATGTCTGGCTGGCGCCGCACATGCTGCATGCCAAGCTGGCCATTGTTGATGACGTGCTGGCACTGGTGGGTACCACCAACCTCGACGGTCGCAGCCTGTTCCTTAACTACGAGTTGATGGTGGCATTTCATGACGCCAGCGATATCGCCCGCTACAGCGCGTGGTTCGACCTCGAGCGTAGTCCGGCCCGCCCGTATGTGGCGCAGCC
>JANMQQ010000026.1:0-3851 GCA_031370545.1 Gammaproteobacteria bacterium | reverse complement strand
GAGCGCACGCATCAAGGCAAAATGTGTTGTGGTCGGACCCCAATGGCCACACTCGAAGACGGCAAACGAATCTGGAAGGAAAAGTTGATCGCTTAAACATGACCTGACAGACACAACCAACAAAATCGGTAACTGTCAGATCAGGTCGCGACTAATACATATAAACATATTGTCAAACTTCCTAGGTGCCGAGCGTACCTCAAGATAATTGTCGATACGCGACTCTCATTTCGATTGAAGCGCTTACGATGGGCGCTTGAGGATCTCGTCCAAAAAAATGATGAAATAAATCCTTCGGCGTTACGTCGCCTGGCTGGCATTGGGCAAAACGAGGAGCCGGAGGTACGTGCTCTGATCATTTCAATGTGCGAATTTCGCTCGAAGTGTCGCCGAGCTTAAGTTCTATGTGGCATGCATCTGCGGTGTTCGATGCCCCGATTGCTGAGTGTGGACGCCGAGCGCTGCCCGTACCTCAAGTGATTATTGACGACAAATAGCATTTAGTTAGAAACTACTCGGGCTAGTAATTTGTCACGCGTTGTTTCGAACAAGGAACAGGGAGGAGCACCCGCTGCTACCTATATTTCCTGCATCGTTTGATGATGAATTATTCGTATCGAGGATTAGCCGCTATCACTCGATGAGGGGGCATCGTTCCCATCTCACCACTTACCTAGAGCTGTTTGAATCGGCACCGTTTTCCCTCACTTACTCGGTTCCACCGCAACTCAATCGGCTTATTACCAAGCTACCGGGACTTCCTCATGACTCACTTCGGAAAATTCTTGTAGAAAACACCCTCATTCCGCTATTTCAAATATTTTCAGGAGTTCGCTTTACCGAACTCGACTCCACGGATATGTCAAGCTTGGGGCTCTCCACAATACCTCGAAGGGCCGTTGGCGGGGCCGGGACTACCCGCCTCTGCCCGGATTGCGTAATCGACGATTTTCACGAAGTTGGTGCACCTTATATTCACCGCACGCACCAAGTCCCAGGTGTGCTCGTATGTTGGAAGCACGGAAGCAGCTTGCATGGTCATTGTTCGTATTGCGGCTGTCCGTTCGAACGGGAGAAGGAACTCTTCAGCGTACCGTGGAAAAATTGCATATGTGGTCGCCCTTTAACTTCGATGCACAAAGTCGCGCCGGCGCCGCAATCTTCTGACGTGGTCCATGCTTTTGCTAATTTCACTCGAGAACTACTAACGCGCTCAGTTGATGAGTTGGACGCCTCTGTATTGACTGATGTATATCGCCAGGGGTTTATCGACCATGGCTTCACACGAGGGAAAAGTGTTTCCCGTCGTGAGTCACTTGCAGCAATGGAAGATTTTTACGGAAAGGAGTTGCTAACAAAAATGGATACCGCTTATCGAGCAGGACGGACAAGCAGCTTCTTTCACCATTTAATTAAGTGTGCCACGTTTGACATGCCTCTTAGTCGACATTTGATATCAGCCTTTTTTTTATTTCGGAAGGCTGATGAATTTTGGTCGGCTGTAGATTTTGCCAAAAAACGCGCAGCGGCTGAGCCGATTTTGATGGCACGAAAGCGCAATACAAGTCGCAACGCTATCCTCGGTCAGCGCACTCATCCAAAGACAACCTCGGTGCCAGCAGAGCTGGCCCAGCTCGTCGATAAATTGTACGAAATTCAAGCCACAAATCCTGCTTACAAGCTCGATGATTATTGGAAGAAGCATTACGGTCTGATGAAACGCCTGCTTCGCGCCGAGCCCGCAATCTTCGATGACTTTAAGCTAAAACTTACAAGCGATACACCGAGCTCGGAAACAAATCATTCCAAAAAATCACGCCACTATGAGAAAGACAAAGCCCTCGCTTGGGGAATCGAGCAAGCGGCGGTAGATTTTTATTTAAGCCTTGAGAAACCACGGAAGGCGACCCGATACGCGTTATTGAAGGCAGTCGGATCTAAATACCCAGATCCAGCCAATTTTCCCCTAACAGCGAAGGCTCTGGAAGAATGCAGCGAATCGACGTGGCACTTCAATGCGCGCCGAGTACTCTGGGCAATTCTGATGATCCGCGAAGTCGCACCACTAGACTCAAAGATTAATCAATTAGCGGGCGTAAACCACTATAGCGGTATTGCCTTAATAGAATATTTCAATGTGCGTGGTTCCGAAAAAGTATTTGGTAATGAATCGATTCAGCAAATTTTGACGCAGAAAGGCATTAAGCGGAATTGGTCGGGCCCTTTCCCCGATACAGAGTTTCACCCGGTAGGACGCGCCTACGATCGGCATATTCCTCCACCTCAGCTTGGGAAGAAGAAAACGTTAAATAACCCACCACTATCAAATGGAGTCGGCAACCAAACGCGCGTCGATCGGACCACTAAAAAGAATTCGTCAATGTGTCCTTCGACATCTTTTGGCTCGGCAACCGAATCAAACTACGTTACGCCTCGCCGCTCGCTAGCCACTGGCTGATTTTATTTGGTTACGTAAGTCCATCGCCGCGTTTTTCACAACAGAGGCACAATGGCTAACGTTTTTGATGTGCAATACAAAAAGCTGCCAGAAAGCGCCAAGTGTTGGTGCCGGTATCAAATTGAAAAGGGATTGTTGATCTACGCCTTCAATTGACCCACATTTGTACTTAAATGTGACCCGTGGTAGCCATTGTTGTCTTTAAATGTATTAGTCGCGACCTGATCTGACAGTTACCGATTTTGTTGGTAGTGTCTGTCAGGTCAAGTTTAAGCGATCAACTTTTCCTTCCAGATTCGTTTGCCGTCTTCGAGTGTGGCCATTGGGGTCCGACCACAACACATTTTGCCTTGATGCGTGCGCTCATGATTGTAGTAGTCAAGCCACGCGTCAAGGTCGGTTTGTAATTCTTCGAGTGTCGTGTAGACCTTCTTGCGGAAGGTCACTTGGTAAAACTCCTGCAGGATCGTCTTGTGGAAGCGCTCGCAAATGCCGTTGGTTTGCGGGTGATTCGCTTTGGTCTTGGTGTGTTCGATGTCGTTCACCGCCAGGAACAATTCGTAATCGTGCTGCTCAACTCTGCCGCAGTACTCCGTGCCCCGGTCGGTCAGCATACGCAGTAACGGCAGGTCGTGCGCTTCGTACATCGGCAAGACGCGGTCATTGAGCAGGTCCGCGGCGGTAATGGGCGTCTTGGTGGTGTACAGCTTGGCCGCGGCCACTTTGGCGTAGGTGTCGACGAAGGTTTGCTGGTAGATCCGGCCCACGCCCTTGAGTGTGCCCACGTAGAACGTATCCTGCGATCCCAGATAGCCGGGGTGTGCGGTTTCGATCTCGCCGCATACTTCGTCGTCGTGCTTCTTTTTCTCCAACGCAGCCACTTGCGCTTCGGTCAGGATGAACTGCTCCTTTGCGACTTTGTCTTCCAGCGCCTTGAGTCGTTTGCGGAAACTCTCCAGGCCGTGGCGTAGCCAGATGCTGCGCACGCCGCTGCCGGAAACAAAGATCCCCACCTTGCGCAGTTCGTTACTGGTGCGCGCCTGACCGTGCGCCGGTGAGGCAATCGCCCAGTCACACACCGCACGCTCCGCGACTTCGTCTACCCGATTCTTGAGGTTGGGTTTGCGCCGGTTCTTATCCAGCAGCGCTTCCACACCGCCGTGCTCTACGGCATCGCGGTACCGGTAAAACGTATCTCGCGACACGCCCATCACCCGGCAGGCGCGCGCTATGTTGCTCAGCTCGTCCGCCAGATTCAGCAGTCCGAGTTTATTATTGACGACTCTTTGGTTACTCTGGTTCATAAGGGTTACCTCGGTTGGTTTTTGGTAGTTGCTCGCACAACCATCAAAACCGGTAACCCTTCTTCTTTCAAGAAGTGTCAGATCAAGTC
>JANMQQ010000016.1:0-6555 GCA_031370545.1 Gammaproteobacteria bacterium | reverse complement strand
GGGGTTTCGAACCCCTGTTCCCGCCGTGAGAGGGCAGTGTCCTAGGCCGCTAGACGAAGGGAGCAAATGCAGGCAAGACGATGATTTCAAGTCATTTTAAAGAAGGTGCTATTATACGGAGCCTTAGCGATTGCACAAGGTTATTGGGCTGCCAACGTCGCGACCTACGGAGATACGATCATCACCTTGCCAACCATTATTCCGCGCAGCGAACACAACATCTCGCGCGCGTTTATCAACGAAAACGCGTTAAAGGTTTTATATCGTTTGAAGAACGCCGGCTACGAAGCGTATCTGGTGGGTGGCTGCGTGCGCGACATGTTGCTGGGACGCGAGCCGAAAGACTTCGACGTTGCCACCAGTGCGCATCCCGAGCAAGTTAAAGAGCTGTTCCGCAACTGCCGCCTGATCGGGCGGCGTTTTCGTTTGGCGCATGTGCATTTCGGTTCCGACATCATCGAAGTCGCGACGTTTCGTGCGCAGCACGATGACTCGGACGACAGCGACGGTGTCATGCGCGACGGCATGATCATTCGCGACAACGTTTACGGCACCATCGAGCAGGACGCGTGGCGGCGCGACTTCACCGTGAATGCGCTGTATTACAACATCCAGGATTTCAGCGTCGTGGATTACACCGAGGGCATGGCCGATTTACGTCAAGGCGTGTTCCGCACCATCGGCGAACCACTGCTGCGGTTTCGTGAAGACCCGGTACGGATGCTGCGCGCAGTCCGCTTTGCCGCCAAGTTAGGCTTTCGCATTGAGCCGGTTGCCGAAGCGGCCATCGCCCAATTGCGCACCTTGCTCGAACAGGTGCCGCCCGCGCGCTTGTTTGAAGAAATATTGAAGATGTTCATGTCGGGATTCGCCGTGGCGACCTACGAGCAGTTGCGTCACTACCGGTTGTTCGAGTGCCTGTTTCCGCAGGTCGAAGCGAGCTTGGGGCAGCAGCGTGACAATTTCCCGCTGACCTTGTTGTTGCGCGGCCTGGGTAACACTGATCAGCGCGTGAACGAAGGCAAATCGGTGACACCGGCTTTTCTGTTTGCGGTCATCTTGTGGGAAGCCACCCGCCTGCGCGCCGAGGCCTATCAGGCCGAAGGCCGTGGCGATATCGAAGCCTTGCAGCTTGCAGCAGCAGAGATTATTTCTGAACAGGCGGAGCGTGTGGCGATTCCTAAACGCTTTACCATGCTGGCCCGCGAAATCTGGCAGATGCAACCGCGCCTGAAAAGTATCGCCGGGCGCCGACCGCTGCGCATGCTCGGGCACCCGCGTTTTCGCGCGGCTTACGATTTTCTGGTCCTGCGCGCTGAAAGCGGCGAAGAAAGTCAAGAACTGGCGCAGTGGTGGACCGAGTTCCAATTTAAAGACGACGCGGGGCGCGAGGCAATGATGAATGTCACGCAAAAACCCGCGCGGGCGTTGCGCCGGGGGCGCCGTCGCAAACCTAAACCCGCAGGCGCAGTGGCGCCAACCGAGTGATTCGCGGTGCGTGCGTATATTGGGTTAGGTAGCAATCTCGCCGATCCAGTGCAACAGATTTTAACTGCACTGGACGAGCTCGGTTCCATCCCGCAATCGCAACGGGTCGCGCACTCAGCTTTGTATCGCAGTGCACCGATGGGTCCACGTGATCAACCGGATTACATCAACGCCGTAGCCGCCATCGACACCCGGCTCAACGCAAAGGATCTTTTGCGTTATTTGCAGGACATCGAACAGCGGCATGGTCGCGTGCGCGACGGTGAACGCTGGGGCGCACGCACGCTCGATCTCGACATCTTGATTTACGGCAACGAAATTTCCGACGATCCGGAACTCACGTTGCCGCATCCCGGCGCGCATGTACGGGTGTTTGTTTTGGCGCCGCTATTCTCGATTGCGCCCGAGGCTGAGATTCCCGGCAAGGGTAGGGTGGTTGATTTGCTGCATGCCTGTGGGTCGCAGCGCATTGAGATAGTCGACAGCGCCGTTCCGGCGCGGTAATAATGTGCGTGATTTCAGCAGCGGATGTCACAGGACTGCAGTCGATAAAAACGAGGAGGGATTCCGTGGATAACAACCGTCATCTTGCGCATATTGTTGTGGAAGGCCCCATTGGTGTCGGCAAAACCAGCCTGGCGCGGCGCTTGGTCACGACATTTAACGGTGAGCCGCTGCTGGAAGGTGCGGACAGCAATCCGTTTTTGGAACGTTTTTATCAGGATCCGCGACGCGCAGCCCTGCCGACGCAGATGTATTTTCTGATGCAGCGCGCGCGACAGATTCAGGCGCTGCGGCAGACGGACTTGTTTAGATCAACCTTTGTTTCGGATTTTTTGCTGGAAAAAGACCGCCTGTTTGCGCGCTTGAATTTGGATGACGATGAACTGCGACTCTATGAAATGATGTACGCCAGCCTTGCGCTCGATGCACCGGTGCCGGATCTAGTCATTTATTTACAGGCGCCCGTCGACGTGTTGCTGACGCGGGTACGCAAGCGGGGTGCAGCCTATGAACGGCCGATGGAAATGAATTACCTCAAACGCATCAGCGATGCCTACGCGGATTTTTTTTACCGCTACGACGCGTCGCCGCTGTTGATCGTCAATGCAGCGGACATTGATCTGGTTGCTAACGATCAAGACTATCGCCAGCTGGTCGAACACATTCGCACGATCCGTGTAGGTCGCCATTATTTCAATCCCTTGCCCATCGCATTATGACCGCACTCGCTGCGCCCATCACGCTCACCACGCTGCGCAATTTGAAGCGCAACCGGCAGAAATTTGCCTGTCTCACCGCATACGATGCGAGCTTCGCACGCCTGTGCGAAGACGCGGGCGTGGAGGTATTGCTGGTCGGCGATACACTCGGCATGCTCATCCAGGGCCATGACACGACATTACCGGTGACACTCAACGACGTGATCTACCACACCGCCAACGTACGCCGCAGTAGCCGCAACACGCTGGTGATGGCCGACATGCCGTTCATGACCTATGTGCGCGCAGAACAAGCGGTATTCAGTGCAGGCCGTTTAATGAAAGAAGGCGGCGCGCACATGGTGAAGCTGGAAGGCGGCGCCGCATTTGTCGAGACCGTGCGCATGATGGCAACCAACGGCATTCCAGTGTGCGCGCATCTCGGTTTACTGCCGCAGTCGGTGAATAAGCTCGGTGGTTATCGCGTGCAAGGCAAAGACGAAGCTTCAGCAACTGCAATGTTAAACGACGCACGCGCGATGCAGGATGCGGGCGCCGATATGGTGTTGCTCGAATGCGTCCCGGCAACGTTGGCCGCGCAAATCACACAAGCATTGGAGATTCCCGTCATTGGCATCGGCGCAGGTGTTGACTGCGATGCGCAAGTGCTGGTGATCTACGACATGCTCGGCATCACGCCGGGCAAGCGCCCGAAATTTTCGCGCGATTTTTTGCACGGGCAGGCCAGCGTAAGCGATGCCATCGCTGCGTACGTGGGCGCTGTGAAAAGTGCTGCGTTTCCTGCTGTCGAACATAGCTTCTAGAGTTGTGTTCACGTTGTTTGTAACTTAATCATTTAGGCACGACCTTTTGCCCGAATAGAGCATTCCTTCCCCCTGCAAGGGGGAAGGTCAGGATGGGGGTGTGTGAACCGGGCAGGCACACAAGAACACCCCCATCCCGGCAACTGCTCCTGCGTTGCTCTACCTTCCGCCATCCATGGCGGTCGCCAGCCTTCCCCCTTGCAGGGGGAAGGAGCGCTTCGTGTCGTTAGCAAGGTTATTTGTAGTTAACTTGATGTCCACAAAAAGCAGCATCTCTACACCAGGCCCCTCCAAATGTTCATCGCCGACAACATCCCCGAGCTGCACCGAGTTTTAACTGTCTGGCACAACCAAGGCGACAGCATTGCCCTCGTGCCGACCATGGGCAACTTGCACGCTGGGCATATCCGCTTGGTGCACGAAGCCCGCAAATGTGCCAAGCGCGTCGTCGTCAGCATTTTCGTTAACCCGCTGCAATTCAACGACCCCAATGATTTCACGCGCTATCCACGCACCTTTGCTGAAGATCAAGTCAAGCTCGCATCGGCCAAAGCCGATTTATTGTTTACACCCGGCCCCGAGGAAATCTATCCGCCGGGTGACGTCACGCGCGTACACGTGCCGGGCTTGTCAGAAATCCTGTGTGGCGAGTTCCGGCCGGGGCATTTCATTGGCGTCACCACAGTAGTCAATAAACTCTTCAACATGGTGCAGCCCGACGTCGCGCTGTTTGGACTCAAGGATTTCCAGCAGTTCACTATCATTCACCGCATGCTGCTCGATCTGCATATGCCGGTCGAAATCGTCGGCATCGAAACCGTGCGCGAAGCCGATGGCTTGGCGATGAGTTCGCGCAACAACCGTTTATCGGCGGACCAACGTCAGCGTGCACCCGCCATGTATCGCGCGTTGTGCGTAGCGCGTGATGCAGTATTGAAAGGTACGACAGAAATTGTCGAGCTCGAACGCAGTGGTATGCAAGCGTTAGAACAAGCAGGCTTCAAACCAGAATATTTCACGCTGCGCCGCGCAACAGACTTGCAACCCGACGATGGCTCAGTGCAAGAGTTGGTGATACTGGCCGCTGCCTGGCTTGGTAACACCCGGCTCATCGACAATGTAACAGTCACCCGTCCTGGAGATAGTCAGAGCGACGGAAATGGAGCGGATATTGAATCAGGGCTTATCAGGAGGATGAAGCAATGAATAGCGAACTTCGTGAAAAATTGATTTCAATGGTGGACGCTGAATCAAAGGTTAGGGAGGCCGTGACTGCGGGACGCGACGACGGGTATCCCGAGACACTGGAAGCGTTACATATTCAACATGCCGAAGAGTTCCTCCAAATCGTCAATGAATACGGTTGGCCCGGCAAATCTCTTGTCGAAACGGATGGCGCTACGGCGGCATTTATTCTGGCGCGGAATGCTATCAGCAAACCCGAGTTGCAGAAGCAGTTTTTTAATCACCTTCAAAGGGCTGTCGAGGCAGGTGAAGCGACCGCAAAACAGCAAGCCTGTTTGCAGGACTGCATTCTTTTCTATCAAGGCAACCCTCAGGAATACGGGTTAATGTTTGATTGGGACGAAAGCGGAGAATTGGTCGCAAATGTCGAGAACGTTGCACAAGCAAATGAACGCAGAAAATCACTCGGGCTCAAAACATTGGCTGAGGACCTGCTCACGCATAAAAATGAAATTCAAACAGTGGGTGGTGGTCCGCCCAGAGATATCAACGAGCATAAACGTCGAGAATTGGCGTGGGCAAAAAAAGTTGGGTGGCGCAATGCTTAACAACTTCATCAATCCGGATCGCGAACGTAAAAAAATGTCATGACCGGTATGCAGCAAGCTCAAATTGTTGAAGCAGAAGAGCGCCTCAGGCAGGCGATGCTCGGTTCCGATGTGAACGTGCTCGATGAACTTATTGCACCGGAGCTCATATTCACCACTCATCTCGGACAACGTATTGGCAAGCAGGATGATCTGGCGTTTCACAGATCCGGTGCGCTGCGATTAAAAGAATTTGCAGCCTCACAGCAGCAAATTCAACTTAACAATGGTTTCGCCGTCGTTTCTGTTTTGATGCGCTTGCGGGGTACATACGAGAGCAAGCCAATTGATTTAAGCATTCGATACACCCGTGTTTGGTCAATATCTCCAAGCGGCTCAATGCAGGTTGTCGCGGGCCATGCCAGTCTGGTTCCGATCAACCAACCATTTTGACGAGAACACGTGGTGAACTTTCGCGCGGCCCAACGAGACGATGCCGAAAAAATAGCAATGCTCCACGCGCTTAGCTGGAGACAAACCTACCGAGGAATGATGTCCGATAACTTCCTGGATGGTGATGTGATTTCGAATCGCCTCCAGGTTTGGCGCCACCGCTTAAGTGATGATCGAACCGACCAATTCGTCTGCTTGGCTGAGGATGGTCAGGACGTGGCCGGTTTCATCTGCGCATTTGGCAATGAGGATACCAAGTGGGGTTCCTATATTGACAATATGCATGTGGCACGCGAAAGAAAGCGAAAAGGCATCGGCACCGCGTTGATGAAAAATGCCGCTGATTGGCTAAAAACATGTTATCCGCAAATCGGCGTATACCTCTGGGTAATGGAGGCGAACGGCCCGGCAAGACGATTCTATGAATACTTGGGGGCATCAAACGTCGGTACCGTGGACAAACTCGACCCTGCAGGCGGTTCCGCTCCGAACTGTCGCTACGTATGGTCGGACCCTACGAAGCTTGCTGATGCTCGTTAGCAACGCTGTCAATACCAGTTGGTGATGATGCTAGTGAATGGTCAACCCCCATCCCAACCTTCCCCCTTGCAGGGGGAAGGAGCACTGTTGGTCACACCACACGAAGTATTGTTCGGAGTACTCAGCGCGCCAGCCGCTTATGGCCGTTCCGCATACTGCGGATTTGCGTCGCAGATTTCAAACCATTCCGCTTTCGACGCAACAAACACATGCGCAGTCGGCGTTGCTGGAATTTTCGTGTCCAGCGTGCCGATGCGCAGGCGCAGAAGTTCTGGG
>JANMQQ010000467.1:0-4436 GCA_031370545.1 Gammaproteobacteria bacterium | reverse complement strand
CAACGCGTTGGCCGCGATTGCGGTGGCACATGAAGTGGGTGTCAGTGACGACGCCATCGTACGCGGGCTGGCCAACTTCAAAGGTGTCGGACGTCGACTTCAAGAGCAGGGCGAGCTGCAAGGTAAGCAAGGACGCGCGTTGTTGATCGACGACTACGGACACCACCCGCGTGAAGTGGCTGCGGTGCTGGAAGCGATTCGCAACGCATTCCCAGGCAGGCGCCTGGTGTTGTGTTTTCAGCCGCACCGTTACACCCGCACGCGCGATTTGTTTGAAGACTTCGCTATCACCCTGTCGCAAGTCGACGTGTTGTTGTTGCTGGATATTTATGCGGCAGGAGAGACGCCCATCGCCAACGCCGACGGCCGCACGTTGTGCCGCGCGATCCGTGCACGTGGCCACGTCGATCCGATTTTCATCGAACGTCTGGATGATCTCGCCACCACATTGTACGAGCAGATCCGCGATAACGACGTGGTGTTGACATTAGGCGCGGGCGACATCGGAGCGGCCTCGGCAAAGTTGGTGGGGCAGTTGTCGGGAGGGGCGCCGTGAAGTGTCAATTGCTTAAATACTCCACTGGTAGATTCCTTCCCCCTGCAAGGGGGAAGGGCAGGATGGGGGTGGTTAAAATAATTGTCCTGCATAGTGCATCGTTATATGACCTACCCCCATCCCAGCCTTCCCCCTTCCAGGGGGAAGGAGCCGGAGATCGGCATAAATTCGGGATAGGTCGACGTGAATACCAACAGGTAGATATGAGTGCCATTTTAGGGCGAGATAGTGCTGATGGAAATGGAGCGCGCCAATGATGGCTGAATCTATGAATCCAACCTTGCGCGGAACGCTGCTACTCAACGAGCCGATGGCGCGCCACACCTCTTGGCGAGTCGGTGGCCCGGCCGAGCGTTGTTACAAGCCCGCCGATCTGGCCGACCTCGCGCAATTTCTGCAACAAGTTCCCGTGCACGAGTCCGTGGTGTTTGTCGGCTTAGGCAGCAATTTGCTGGTGCGCGACGGCGGCGTACGCGGCACGGTGATTCTCACCAGCGGCGCGTTGCAACAACTGCAACCCGAAGCGAATGGATGTGTGCGCGCCGAAGCAGGCGTGGCTTGTAACAAGGTTGCACGTTTCTGCATTCGCCGCGGTTTGGTGAACGCCGAATTTCTCGCCGGTATTCCCGGCACCATGGGTGGCGCACTGGCGATGAACGCAGGCGCGTTTGATGGCGAGACCTGGAACGTCATCGAGAGTGTTGAAACCATTGACCGTCACGGCACACAGCGCACGCGCCAAAAAGCCGAATTCGCCATCGCGTACCGGCACGTGCAAATTCCCGCAGGCGAATGGTTTGTCGCGGCGCATTTGCGTTTGCCAACAGGCGACTCCGTCGCTGCTGAAGCACGCATGAAAACCTTGCTCGCCAAGCGCAATGCAACCCAGCCGACGCAAACCGCGAACGCCGGTTCGACGTTTCGCAATCCACCTGGGGGTTACGCCGCACGTTTGATCGAAGCATCCGGCTTGAAAGGCTATTGCATCGGCGGCGCTTGCGTGTCAGAGAAGCATGCCAACTTTATTGTCAATACCGGCGCAGCGAGCGCAGCGGAAATCGAATTGTTGATCGCACATCTTGCACACACGGTGAAGCGCATCCATGGCGTGGAGTTGATTCAAGAAGTGCATGTGATCGGGGAGGCGGGCAAATGAACGCGCAAGACTTCGGCAAAGTCGCCGTGCTGATGGGTGGGAATTCCGCCGAACGCGAGGTGTCGTTGAAAAGCGGCACGGCGGTGCTCGCGGCGTTGCAGCGGCGCGGCGTGAACGCACACGGCGTCGACGCGCAAGATTACGCGGCGGTGCTGGCGCAATTGCGCAACGAAAAATTTGACCGCGTGTTCATCGCGCTGCACGGGCGCGGCGGCGAAGACGGCACCTTGCAAGGCGCGCTGGAACTGCTCGGTCTGCCGTACACCGGCAGCGGCGTGCTCGCCTCGTCACTGGCGATGGATAAGTGGCGTACCAAGATGGTGTGGCAGGCAGCGGGCATCCCGGTCGGGGACTACGTGATGTTGAACGCACACAGCGATCCGGCCAGCGTGGTCGCGCGGTTGGGCTTGCCGTTGTTCGTAAAGCCGGCGCGCGAGGGGTCGAGTATTGGCGTTACCAAAGTGAAGCGCGTCGAGGATGTAATTGCGGCGTACCACGAAGCCGCGAAGTACGACGATCTGGTGCTCGCGGAACGCATGCTGGAAGGCAAAGAAGTCAATTTCCCGATTCTGGGTGACCAGGTATTGCCGTCGATCCACATCGAGCCCGCAACTGAATTTTACGATTACCAAGCCAAATATTTTCGTGACGACACCCGCTACCACTGCCCAGGTTTGCCCGCTGCCGACGAGCAACGGCTGCGCGAGCAAGTGTTGAAAGCGTCCCGCGTGCTGGGTTGTAGTGGCTGGGGACGCATGGACGTATTCGTGGGCCGCGACGGCCAAGTGTATTTCCTGGAGATGAACACGGTGCCAGGTATGACTGATCACAGCTTGGTGCCGATGGGCGCACGCGCTGCCGGTATCGAGTTCGACGAATTGGTCTGGCGCATTTTGCAAATGAGCGTGAAGGCTTGATGCGATGGCAATGAGCGCAATTATTGATCGTCCCCGTTCCGGTCCACGCCATCGGCCACGCGTGCGCGTGCCGTTGTGGATTGGATTGGCGTTGGTCGTGATTCCAGCGCTCTGGTGGCTGTTGGATACGCTGACCGACCCGCGCTTCATGCCGGTGACGGCGGTGCGCGTGGATGGCGAATTCCGGCATCAGACGCGTGCGCAACTGCATGCCGAGATTTCCAATTACGCGGCGGGCGGATTTTTTAGCGTGGATGCGGATGCCGTGCGACGCGCGGCACTGCGCTTGCCGTGGGTCGCGTCAGCGTCAGTGCGACGCGTGTGGCCCGACACGTTGCAAGTGGCTGTGACCGAACATAAACCCGTGGCGCGTTGGGGTGCCAGTGCTTTACTGAATGAGCAAGGTGCGGTATTTACACCCGCCGTTGAATCGTTCCCGCCCGGGCTGCCGTTATTGGTCGGGCCACCGGGTCTGGAAGCGGTGATGTTGGAGCGCATGGCCAGAATCAATACTGCGTTGCAACCGCTGCGGCAGCAGGTGCAGCGTTTAGCGCTGGACGAGCGCCGGGCGTGGAGCGTGACATTAAACAACAGTGTTGAGTTATTGCTAGGGCGTGAGGACATTGACGCGCGCGTCCAGCGCTATGTTGCCGCCTATCCGTCAGCGTTGGAGCTGCGTGTGACCCAGCTCACCGCTGTGGATTTGCGCTATACGAACGGATTTGCGGCGCGCTGGGCGCCCGCCGTCACAACAAGTTTGAGGTGACATCCGCGTATGGCAAAAAAGACAGAACGTAATTTACTGGTCGGTCTCGACATCGGCACCTCCAAGGTGGTGGCGATTGTCGGCAAGATCACCAGCGACCGCCGCGTCGAAATTGTCGGGATCGGCTCCCATCCGTCGCGCGGGCTGAAAAAAGGCGTGGTGGTGAATATCGAATCCACCGTGCAGTCGATCCAGCGCGCGATAGAGGAAGCCGAGCTGATGGCCGGATGCCAGATTCATTCGGTCTACGCGGGGATCGCGGGCAGCCACATCCGCAGCCTGAATTCGCACGGCATCGTGGCGATCCGCGACAAGGAAGTCACGCAGGGCGATGTGGATCGCGTGATCGACGCGGCGCGCGCGGTGGCGATTCCGGCCGACCAGAAAATCCTGCACGTGCTGCCGCAGGAATTCATCATCGACAACCAGGAAGGCATTCGCGAACCGGTCGGCATGGCGGGCGTGCGTCTCGAAGCGAAAGTGCATTTAGTTACTGGTGCAGTCAGCGCGGCACAGAACATTGTGAAATGCGTACGCCGCTGCGGGCTGGACGTGGAAGACATCGTTCTCGAACAATTGGCATCGAGTTACGCGGTCTTGACCGATGACGAAAAGGACCTGGGCGTGTGCATTGTCGACATCGGCGGCGGCACCACCGACATCGCGATTTTTACCGAGGGTTCGATCAAGCACACGGCGGTGATTCCGATTGCCGGCGATCAGGTCACCAACGACATTGCGGTCGCGTTGCGCACGCCGACGCAATACGCCGAGGACATCAAAATCAAGTACGCCTGCGCGCTGACGCAACTGGCGAGCCCGGATGAAAGCATCGAAGTGCCCAGTGTTGGCGACCGGCCGCCGCGCCGCCTGGCGCGGCAGACGCTGGCCGAAGTGGTGGAGCCGCGCTACGAGGAATTGTTGAGTTTGATTCAGGCCGAGCTGCGGCGTAGTGGCTTCGAAGATTTATGTGCGGCCGGTGTGGTGCTCACCGGCGGCAGCGCAAAAATGGAAGGCGCAATCGAATTGGCAGAGGAGATT
>JANMQQ010000462.1:0-16048 GCA_031370545.1 Gammaproteobacteria bacterium | reverse complement strand
CGCGCGAAGCAACCTCGCGTGCCAGGGCTTTACTGAATCCCATGATACCGGCCTTGGCCGCCGCATAGTTGGTTTGTCCGGCATTACCCATCGCACCCACCACCGACGCAATGCTGATGATGCGACCCTTGCGCGCTTTTGTCATGCCACGAATGCAGGCTTTTGACAGCCGAAATACCGAGCTCAAATTCGTATTGATAATGTCATCCCATTCGTCGTCTTTCATGCGCATCAACAAATTGTCGCGCGTGATACCCGCGTTGTTAACCAGGATGGTTGGCGCACCAAAATCTTTTTCCATTTGCGCCAGCGCCGCTTCAACAGAAAGTCGCTCGGCGACATTCATCGCCAGTCCGGCGCCTTTAATACCTTTATCTGCAAATGCTGCGGTGATTTTCTGCGCACCTTCCGCTGAGGTGGCGGTGCCGACCACGGTTGCGCCACGTGCGCCGAGCTCCAGCGCAATGGCTTGCCCGATACCGCGCGTAGCGCCCGTGACTAATGCGACCTCACCAGTGAGTTCTGCCATGTCAATCTCCTACCCCATTGCGTTATCAACTGACGCCATGTCCACCAATGCATGCGCCGTCATGTCTTTGGAAATCCGCTTATTTAAACCGACCAATACTTTTCCAGGGCCGCATTCGATCAGTTGCGTCACGCCCTCGTTGACCATGCGCTGCACCGTTTCCACCCAGCGCACTGGATTGTAAAGCTGGCGTACCAGTGCATCGCGAATTGCGTCGGCAGCGTCGGGGATCGCAACATCAACATTGTTGATCACCGGAATCTGCGGCTTGCGCAGATTTATACTTTGCAAGCGTTGCGCAAGCTGTTCGGCAGCCGGTTTCATCAGCGCGCAATGCGACGGCACACTCACTGGCAACGGCAACGCACGCTTGGCTCCAGCCGCTTTGCATAGCTCCATCGCACGATTCACAGCAGCAGCTTGACCGGCGATCACCACTTGCCCCGGTGAATTAAAATTTACGGCGGCAACTACATCGCCTTGGGCCGCTTGTCGACAAGCGGCAACCACCTGCGCGTCATCCAAGCCGAGAATCGCTGCCATCGCGCCCTGCCCAGTCGGCACGGCCGCTTGCATGTAACGCCCGCGCAACCCGACCAATTCCACCGCTTCTGAAAAATCCAACGCGCCTGCGCAAACCAACGCGCTGTACTCACCCAGACTGTGCCCAGCCATCACCTGCGGTTGCGCACCCCCGCGCGCCTGCCAGATGCGCCAGGTCGCGACACCTGCCGTCAGCATCGCTGGTTGCGTGATATGCGTTTGATTGAGCGTTTCTTCCGGTCCTTCGCTCACAACTTTCCATAGGTCAAGCTTGAGCACCGCGGAGGCTTCGGCAAACGTATCTTTCACCACGGGATAGTGCGCCGCAAGATCGGCCAGCATACCAACCGATTGCGAACCTTGGCCTGGAAATACAAATGCGAGTGTCATCGTGTCATGCCTACCAATTCAATAACGTACCAAGGCCGAGCCCCAGGTAAATCCGCCGCCAAAGGCTTCCAGCAACAACGTGTCACCGCGCTTGATGCGTCCGTCGCGCACCGCCACGTCGAGCGCGAGCGGCACCGATGCAGCCGAGGTGTTGCCGTGTTCGGCCACGGTCACAACCACGCGCTCCATCGGCATTTTGAGTTTTTTTGCGGTGGCAGCGATGATGCGGATATTGGCTTGATGGGGCACCAACCAGTCAATGTCACTTTTTTCCAGCTGATTTGCCGCAAGTGTTTCGTCGACGATGTCGCCGAGCGTATTCACCGCAACCTTGAACACTTCGTTGCCTTCCATCTTCATGAATGCACTGCCCGCTTGCACCTTATCGTAGCCTTGCGAGATTCCAAACGGCACCGTGAGCAGATCTTTGTATTGGCCATCGGCATGTAAATGCGTCGACAGAATTCCGGGTTCTTCACTGGCTTCGAGAATCACCGCGCCCGCGCCGTCACCAAATAAAACGCAGGTGCCCCGGTCCGTCCAGTCGGTGATGCGCGACAAGGTCTCGGCACCGATTACCAGCGCACGGCGTGTCGAACCGCTGCGAATGAATTTTTCGGCGATGGCCAACGCGTAGATAAAACCAGTGCACACCGCTTGCACGTCAAACGCCGGACAACCCTGTACTCCCAAACGTTGCTGCAACAAACAGGCGGTGCTGGGAAACACGCGGTCTGGCGTGGTGGTCGCGATAATAATGAGATCCAGATCGGTAGCAGCAATACCCGCCGCATCCAGCGCTCGGCGCGCGGCGGCTTCAGCCAGGTCGCAGGTCGTTTCATTTTCTGCGGCGATGTGGCGCTTCTTGATTCCAGTGCGTTCGATGATCCACTGGTCGGAGGTCTCGACCATTTTTTCCAGATCAGCATTGGTGAGTATTTTCTCGGGCAAAAATCCGCCGGTGCCGATGATACGCGCGTAGGTCATACGACTTTTCTCTGCGTGAGATACACATCCAGCTGGCTGCGAATGCGCTCAGGCACATTTTTTTCGACTTCGATTAATGCCTCGTTGATCGCAGTGGTGAATGCAAAAATATCAGCATTGCCATGGCTCTTGATTACGATGCCCCGCAAGCCCACAAAGCTTGCGCCGTTGTAACGGCGCGGATCAATTTTGCAAGCGAAGGATTTCAACACCGGCATCGCCAGCAAACCAACCGCCTTAGTGAACAGGTTGCGTTGAAATTCCTGCTTCATAAAATGACGAATCATGCGCGCTACACCTTCAGTGGTTTTTAGCGCGACATTACCTACGAAGCCGTCGCACACCACCACATCGGCGGCGCCTTTGAAAATGTCATCACCCTCAACAAAGCCGATGTAGTTCAAGCTGCTTGATGCAATCAGGCGCGCCGCTTCTTTCACGCCGTCGTTGCCTTTAATCTCTTCTTCACCGATGTTGAGCAACGCCACCGTCGGCCGTTCAATATTTTCAACGGCGCTTGTCAACACCGAGCCCATCACGGCAAATTCAAACAAATGTTCCGCCGTAGTGTCGACGTTAGCGCCGAGATCGAGCACATGCGTGTGGCCTTTGATCGTTGGCAGTGCGGTGATGATGGCAGGCCGGTCAATGCCTGGCAGCGTTTTCAAAACAAAGCGTGCGGTGGCCATCAGCGCACCGGTATTTCCTGCGCTCACGCAGGCATCGGCGACGCCTTCTTTGACCAGGTTGATCGCGACGCGCATCGACGAATCTTTTTTGCCGCGCAGCGCTTGCGAGGGCAATTCATCCATTTCGACGGTTTGTGAAGCGTGATGAACTTCCAACCGTTCAGATACTGCCGCGCGACGCGTGAGTAATTCACGCTGGAGAACGTCCTGCTGCCCGACCAAAATAATCTTGGCATGGGCGTGTTGCTGCAATACTTCCAGCGCTGCAGGCACGGTCACATGCGCGCCGTGATCTCCGCCCATGGCGTCGATAGCAATGGTGACGCGTGTAATCATATGTCAAACCTCAAACGGTCAGACGGATTTGAACACACGCAAACGACACTGCCGCGCAAGCGCGGCAGTGTGTTCGGTAACAGGGTATAACGCGCGAAACGCGTCATCGCCCGTGAAGACGGAGGGAAGAAATAAACCCGCGACTACTCTGCATCTTCCTTCGGCACGATCACCTGACGACCCCGGTAATATCCACCGGCGGTGATGTGGTGGCGTAAATGGGTTTCGCCGGATTTCGAATCAATCGACAACGCCGGATTGCTTAATTTGTCATGCGAGCGACGCATGCCGCGCTTGGATGCCGTTTTACGATTTTGCTGGACTGCCATACAGGTTCTCCTGAAAAAAACTAATTTTTATTACTGTCTCGCGGCTTTAACTTGGCCAAAACCGCGAAGGGATTTTCCCGTCGCGCCTCAGGTTCTGCTGCGACATTCAACTGTGGAAGCGACTCGCATTCACCCGGCTCATGCAGAGCAACAATCGGGACCAGCAACAACAACTCGTCTTCGATGATCGGCAACAACGGCGTCGGCACTTCCTCAACAATCAGTGGCTCGTAGTGCGCGGCCACTTTATCCAGGTCTTTTCGATTCGCGACTAACCCTAATGCAACTTCTGCGTCAACCGCGTATGTCATCGGTTGCATGCACCGCTGACAGACGAACTGCAACTCAGCTTGCACATGACCGAGGACACACATCACCCCCATGTCGTCGGTCCCAAATTCAAGATCGATGCTCGCAACACCCTCAGTCGAATGTAACAACGGCGCGAGCCGCTCCATCCGACGCAATTCCAAGGTGCCGTTCAAGATGCGATTCTGGCGCACCAAGCGGAACGGGTCGATGTGTTCCGGTAACCGCTGCGTCATAGGCGCGCAATGATAGCGATCACGACTGGAGCTGTCAAAGGCCGGTCATGCACATCCTGCGCTACGTGGCACCTGCATATCCTTATGCGATGGAAAGGACTGCTAAATCGTGGCCTTCCGAGCTTATACGTTCTTCTGAGCTAATACGGATAATCCAGTTCGCGCTGATGCCGGATTGCCAGGATACGCACCTCGTCGGCTAACGGTAAAAAACGGTACAGCGCGATGTACCCGGTTCTCCCGAAGCTGATCACCAGCTCACGCAACTCACCGTCGACTACCCGTCCGATCAAGGGATGTCTTGCCAGCATCCCGACTGCTTCGCTGATTGCGACGGCGGCATTGCGCGCGGCAGTCGGGTCGTGGTCGGACAGAAACTCAAATGCCCGCTCGAGATTCGTCAGCGCATTTTCTGAATAGACTACCTGCGCCACGGTTTGGGACGTGCGGATTTAGGTTTCGTCGCGAGCCGCTCAAGCCACGTATGGACGTCTTCAGCGCGGAATACATGTGCCCCGGCGTCGATGGCAACATCCGCTGCGCTTGCTTCGCGTACGAATTGTTGCAGACGTTCCTCGCGCGCCACCTCGCGCTCCAATGCCTCGATCATCAGGCTATGCGCAGAACGGCGCGTAGTTTTCGCAAGCCGTGCAATACGCGCCTTGAGTTTGTCAGAAATTTTCAGCGTGGTCGTGGACACGGAACGGTCTCTCTGCGTCGGGTGTCACCATGGTAACACCCGCACCGATGTAGCAGCAACGGCAGTAAATCTCGGTAAAAAGGCGACTTCCGAGTGGTGCGTTTTCCCGTCTATATGGCATGATCATCACAAGAGTTTGCAACCCCGTTGATGGAGGTCACACTAATGCAACCCTTGAAGAAAGACGCGATGGACACCCTCGCCAACCTCCCCGATAACGCGGACATCGACGAGATCATGTACCGCCTGTACGTGCTCAATAAAATCCGCAAGGGGCGCGAGGCAGTGGAACTGGGCCACACGATCAGCCACGAGGATTTAAGGCGCGAGATCGAGCAGTGGTAATCTGGTCGCAACCCGCCAAGGCCGAGCTGCGCCATTCGTGATGTCGACACTCGATTTCTTTTCATACGGGGAACTTGCTACTATTTTCATCGAATCAGCATCACGGGAACAACCATGGGCATTGCCGAAAAACTGCACAGCTACATCGAACGCTTACCGGCGTCGTTGCAAGCTGAAGCACTCGATTTTGTTGAATTCCTGATTGCAAAAGCGGAACAGAAAGAAACAAAAAACTGGACCGATCTTTCATTGCAAGCCGCGATGCGCGATATGGAAGCCGAGGCCGATCCAACCTACACACAAAACGACATCAAAGAGGTGTTCCGGTGACACGACCGGGACATATCGCCCTGTTTCAGTTTCCCCACACCGACCTGCATGACGGCAAACTGCGGCCTGCCTAGGTGTTGGGAAAACTTCCTGGAAGTTATGGCGACTGGCTTATCGCGATGGTTTCGTCACAGACTCGACAGTCGGTGCCAGATTTTGACGAATTAATCGACGATTTCTCCAGCAGCGGTCTGAAGACCGCCAGCGTGATTCGCGTCGGCCGCCTGGCCGTCGTTGACGCAAAAGTTCTCCAAGGCGCTATTGGCCAGATCGGAGCGGTTGCAGCGTATCAAATCGCGGCTGGCCGATTGGATTCGTGACGCGTAGGTAGTCGTCCTGGGTTACGCCGCTGCGCGGCTAACCCAGGCTACGAGCTGGTGCATGGCGTCATCACCAGCTTTGCGCACATCAACAAACGCACGCGGCGGTGCCAGACAATATCCAGCAGGTATTGAAAGGCGCGCGGGGTTGCTGCCTAAAGACTAGTGTGGTGTTTGCACCGTAACCCGACGAATGGCGTGCGACTCAAGTATTAAAGGGCAATCTATGAGTGGGGGTCATCATGTCGGTGGGAATGTGGTGGTGCAAGACCTGACCCCGCACGTGCACGCGTGCACGTGCGCCAGATGTTTACATCCTTGCCGTGGCGCGTAAACGGCGGGAGTTGAAAACCGGGGAAATTCTGCGCCAGCCTTAGCTGCGACGTTCATGCATCGAATCCCGGAATAAGTTTCACGCCTTCAGGCTACCTTGCTATTTTTTGTGGATCGAATATTCACAGCGCGCAATCCTTTCGAATTTGCCGAGCCTTTAGTGATGCGCGCCGCTTTTACCTTGGAGCGCGGTCTAGTTTTTATCAATTTCGTTGTCAATTCAGCGGGCACGGTCTCACGGATTGTATTCGCTAGCGTTCCTTGAAACTCCCGCCAGTACTTTTGCCTTCTGGGCTTGCCAGGGCAGATCAGCTCCACGAATCGAAGCGCGAATGCTGTGAGATTCTTTTTTGGTAAAATCTCTTCGACGACATGCGAATACATGTATCCGTAACGCGGAAAGTAGATCGCCGCATTCAATATTGGAGAAATCGTTTCTTCATACATTATTCGCGTAGTTTCTTCGCACGGAACTGAAAATGAGACAACACCGCTCGTACAAATACCATCAAGCCGCAGCAGCAAATAATAGCCAAGCAACTGATAGAGGTCGCGTCGATCAAGTCGTAGGTCCTTCGTCGTTTTTATCTCAATGATCGACGAGTCCAGGATAACGTCGGCATCGGCCCCACCTACAAGCTTCGATGCGTCGTTAAATGCTGGATTGAGGATGCACCCCCGGTCAGCGTGAAAGTTAACGTTCTCTGCAACAACATACAGAGCCCGCAAATCATCCACGTCCTTTGAATCGTAGTGTCCGAATGTCTCCCAGTTCATCTTCTTCGACCCAACGCGGTATATGGCATCAAAGTCCGACAGGCGAAGAGTCGCGGCCAGTAAATCATCCGTAAGATTTCCGGTCCGTAAAAACGCCCTGGCGTATACCCTGGCGTCTTCTAAATATTCCGTTGCAAGACGTAAACGTTTATCGTTTTCTCGAAATTTCTCGTCATCAGGTAGAAACCCGATACCCCAGCTAAGTTTGCGTAGTCCCTCTTCGGCAATCCACTCAGACGATCTTGCCTGGGGAAATTTTCGCTGCAAATGGAGCCGAAGAAGATAGTCAAAAGCGGTTCCGACCTTCTGGTAGTTTTCGGTCAGAGGTGGTGCTTTGATGGAAGCTTTGGGGAGTTTTTTTGTGTCGCCGATGTACTCGTCGAATAACGCACGAATCACTGGTTCCCGTACCAAGTTAGTAAGGCTCATTACTGCCTCTCTCGTCAGTCGAAGCGATATTTGTTGAAAAATTGCCTGCCCGGATACCAAACCCATTGCGTTACGCAAATTTAGCGACAGCCAATGAATAAACATTAGTGGCACAGCAGGTCGCCAAATCGGGCGCTTCCAAGCAATACGTAGAGCTTGCCAGCACGCTCGCCGACAACTAGATTCTTAAAAGGCCCAGCGCCTTCCTCCCACCGCCAGGAGCACACCTCGCTTGATTCGTAAAATTCTGATCGCCAACCGTGGTGAGATCGCGGTGCGCATAGCGCGTGCCTGTGCTGAGATGAGTATCCGCTCTGCGGCGGTGTACGCTGACGCCGACCGGCACGGGCTGCATGTGAAGAAGGCTGATGAAGCTTACAGCCTCGGTCCCGACACGGTGTCTGGTTATCTGAACGCACACCGCATTGTGAATCTGGCGGTCGCCACCGGTTGCGATGCGATTCATCCCGGCTATGGTTTTTTGTCGGAAAATCCGCAGCTCGCGGAAATCTGCGTTAAGCGCGGCGTGATTTTCATCGGCCCGGATGCGGAAGCGATCCGCCGCATGGGCGACAAGGTCGAAGCGCGGCGCAGCATGATCAAGGCGAAAATTCCAGTGGTGCCGGGTAGTGACGGCAATCTGGCCAACGTCGACGAAGCCGTCGAGTTTGCGCGCAGCATTGGTTACCCGGTGATGCTCAAGGCGACTTCGGGCGGTGGCGGGCGCGGCATCCGGCGCTGTGATAGCGAGGAAGAGCTCAAGCGCAATTTCGATCGTGTGATTTCCGAAGCGACCAAGGCGTTTGGGAGCGCTGATGTGTTCGTGGAGAAATGTGTTGTTAACCCCCGGCACATTGAAGTGCAGATTCTCGCCGACCACTACGGCAACGTGATTCACCTGTTCGAGCGCGACTGCTCGATTCAGCGCCGTCATCAAAAACTCATTGAGATCGCGCCTTCGCCGCAGCTCGACGATGCGCAGCGTAACTTGATTGGCAAGCTGGCGGTAAAAGCCGCGAAGAAAGTCGGCTATCGCAACGCGGGCACGGTGGAATTTTTGCTGGATGAATCCGGCGAATTCTTCTTCATGGAAATGAACACGCGCTTGCAAGTCGAGCACACCGTCACCGAACAGATCACCGGTATTGACATTGTGCAGGAACAAATCCGCATTGCTGACGGGCAGGCGCTGCACTACAAACAGAAAGACGTGCAACGGCGCGGCTTCGCGATGGAGTTTCGCATCAACGCGGAAGATCCCAAGAATGATTTTCTACCCAGCTACGGGCGCATCACGCGTTACTTCGCACCCGGTGGCCCGGGCGTGCGCACCGACGCGGCGATCTATACCGGCTATGAAATTCCGCCTTATTACGACTCGATGTGCGCCAAGCTCACGCTGTGGGCGCTGACCTGGGAGGCACTGCTCAACCGTGCCACGCGCGCGCTGAACGACATGGGCGTGTATGGTGTCAAGACCACGATCCCCTACTACCTGGAAATTTTAAAATCGCGCGAATTCCGCAGCGGCAGCTTTAATACTAGCTTTGTGGATGCGCACCCGGAGCTGATTAATTATTCCACCAAGCGGCCGATGCGTGACGTTGCGGCGGCGGTCTCGGCCGCCATCGCGGCGCATATGGGTTTGCAATAATGCGGCCCTGTGCACCTGAAGCCATACTATTAATTCAAAACCCAGAATCTCCCCTCCTCATTTTCGAGGAGGGGTGGCGCCGTAGGCGACGGGGTGGTTGCGGTTGGTGATTCCTTCGCACCAACAGCAACCACCCCGTCCGCTGCGCGTCCACCCTCCGCCGCACAGGATGTACAAGTGCCGCGAAGCGTATGCGACCGCCATGGATGGCGGAAGGTAGGGCAACGCAGAGCGGTTGCCGAGATGCGCGAGAGTGGCCTCGAACATGAGGAGGGGAGAAAATACTTTACTGTATCGCATGTTAATTATTGAGGAACAGCAATGCCCCGTGTACACATCACCGACACTGTTCTGCGCGACGCGCATCAATCCCTGATCGCGACGCGCCTGCGGCTGGAAGACATGCTGCTGATCTGTCCTAAGCTTGACAATATCGGCTACTGGTCGCTGGAGGTGTGGGGCGGCGCGACTTTCGATGCGTGCGTGCGCTTTCTCAAAGAAGACCCGTGGGAACGGCTGCGTAAATTGCGCGCTGCCCTGCCTAATACGCCGTTGCAAATGTTGCTGCGCGGACAAAATCTGCTCGGCTATCGCCACTACCCCGACGACGTTGTCGAAGCGTTCGTTATGAAGTGCGCCGACCACGGCATGGACGTGTTTCGCATCTTTGACGCGCTCAACGACATGCGCAACATCCGCGCTTCGGTCGCAGCGGTGAAAAAAGCCGGCAAACATGCGCAAGGTGCGATCAGCTATACCACCAGCCCGGTGCACGGTATTGACCAATTCGTCGCCATCGCCAAAGAGCTTGAAGAGATGGGCTGCGACAGCCTCGCCATCAAAGACATGGCCGGCCTGCTGACACCCAGTGCGACTGCAACGCTGGTGCGCGCGCTGCACAACAGCGTGCGTATTCCGCTGCATTTGCACTCGCATGCCACTAGCGGGCTTGCACCGATTTGCCAATGGAAAGCCGTGGAAAATGGTTGCCTGTATATCGACACCGCGATCTCGACGATGTCCGGCGGGACCAGCCACCCCGCCACTGAAACCATGGTCGCGGCGTTCAAAGGCACCGAATACGACACCGGGCTCAATCTGGAACCGTTGCAGGAAATTGGTTTTTACTTCCGCGAAGTGCGCAAGAAATACGCGCAGTTTGAGAGCGAATTCACCGGCCTGGATACGCGCGTGCAGGTCAATCAGGTGCCGGGTGGCATGATTTCCAATCTGTCGAACCAACTCAAGGAACAAGGCGCGCTGACCCGCATGAACGAAGTGCTGGAAGAAATTCCGCGCGTGCGCGAAGACCTTGGCTACCCTCCGCTGGTCACACCCACCTCGCAGATTGTCGGCACGCAAGCGGTATTAAATGTCATCACCGGCGCCCGTTACAAGAACATCACCAACGAAGTGAAATTTTATTTGCAAGGTCGTTATGGTCGCCCACCCGGAATCGTAAACGCAGTTGTACGTCAGCAGGCGATTGGCAACGCCGATGTGATCGACTGCCGCCCGGCCGACTTGCTAGAACCCGAGATGAAAAAACTGAAGGACGAAATCGGCAGCCTTGCGCATTCTCCGGAAGATGTACTCACCTACGCAATGTTCCCGGAGGTCGGTCGTGACTTTTTACAGCAGCGTGCTGCGGGCACGCTTACGCCCGAGCCACTGGAAGCCCCACCGACGGTCGGCAAAGATTATTACTGCGCCGTCGCGACCGAGTTCAACGTCTCGTTGCATGGCGAGACTTATCACATCAAAGTCACCGGCACTGGCCACAACACCCAGGATCGCCGCCCGTTCTACGTGAGCGTCGACGGCGTGCCGGAAGAAATCATGGTGGAAACGCTTGAAGAAATCATGAGCCCTGGCAGTGGCGGCGGGCGGGCACCCAATAGCGGGCCAACGAAGTCGCAAACTGTCAAAGGCAGCAAACGCCCACGCGCCACCAAGCCGGGACATGTCACCTCGTCAATGCCTGGCACCATCGTCGAGGTGTTGGTGAAAGTTGGCGATCAAGTGAAAGCGGGCGATCCGGTGCTGGTCACCGAGGCCATGAAAATGGAAACAGAAATTCAGGCGCCTATCGCTGGAAAAATCACTCAGGTGCACGTGAAGAAAAGCGATACCGTCAATCCCGACGAAGCCTTGATCGAGATTGAGTAATGCAACAATTGGTACTTGCTTCCACATCGCCCTACCGCAAGGAATTGCTGCAACGTTTGGGTTTGGAATTTACAACTGCTGCACCCAACGTCGATGAAACCCACCAGCCCGCAGAAGCTGCGGAACATTTGGTACGTCGCCTGGCTGAAGAAAAAGCACGTGCAGTCGCTCAGAAATTTCCAGACGCGTTAATCATTGGCTCAGATCAAGTCGCAGTCATCGGCATAGAAATTTTGACTAAACCTGGCACCCACGAGAACGCGGTCAGCCAGTTGCAGCGCTGCTCGGGCCAATCCGTGACTTTTTATACCGGACTATGTTTGCTGAACGCGCGTACCGGGCAAACACAAATTGAAGTGATTCCATTTCGCGTGCATTTCCGTGCGCTGAATACAGCGCAAATCGAGAATTATTTGCGCCGTGAGCAACCGTACAACTGCGCTGGAAGCTTTAAATCCGAAGGATTAGGCATTGCGTTGTTCGAACGACTGGAAGGTGACGATCCAGCAACCTTGATCGGCTTGCCGCTGATCCGGTTAACACGCATGCTGGAAAATGCGGGCAGGCCGGTGATCTGAAGTACCTATGCCTGCGAGTATTACCCAGCGCCCTTCTGTACGACCTTAACTACTCCCTGCCGAACGTCCCCTAACCAGGTGGAGTACCCCAATCGACATAAGTTGTCTGGCGCCAGCGTGGTACGCGGTACATCGTCCGCGCGTAGTAATAATTCCACATCGTATTCAAAATGGTCAATCAATGTGAATGCCACTAACTCACGCAGCGTGGCATAGTCGCGACCATCAGGCAAAAACTCGCGGTAGGCGGAAAAATCCATCGCGCCAATGCGCAATTTGAATTTCGTATTCACGTCAAACACCTTCTCACCCAACATGCTACTGACACCGAGGGCGCAGTTCATGACACCCAAACGATTGCGTTGCATGGGATCAATCGTCGTCTTGTGCCGCACGTATTCCTGTACATGCACCGGCACGCTGCCGAAATAATGTGACACAACGCTGGACAGCAGTGACGCGGAACGTACTTTCATGCCGAGCAAGCCGAGATAGGGTAGCAGCCGTGCCCACTCGATCTGGCTGTCTTTGCGTAATTGCGCGTGGCCCAATCCAATCAGCGCAAACATGCGGTTGGAAAACGGATCGCGCGCGCCCGGTCGGTACTGCAAAATGTAGCGATATTTTTCCCAACTGCGATAGACGAATGACGTCAAACGGTGGTGAAACATGTCCAGGAAATGCCGCGCCATCGCGGTGTCGGGATCAGCGCGAATAATGTCTTCGGTGTAATACGCAGGCAACGGCGAGGCGGGCCCGATCAGGCCCAAAAAATTTACCGTCATCGTGTAGGGCGGCAGCGCCGCGCCGGAAGCGGTTGCGGTTTCACGTTGAACGCGCTCGACATCCGCTGACGGAAATCCCAAGCTCGGGTTGGCACAGAAACGCAGCGCTTCGTTGGAGAGCTGGCCGTCGCGTCCGGGCGTCGCTGCGTCAGGATGCAATGCGAGCAGCACACGCACCGCCTGGTAAAAATCAAACTGCCGTCCGCGCGCGAGTAATTCGCTGAGCAGAGCGTCGTTCAAATTACCGGTTGTTGACCGATCCGCGGCTGCCATTGAAACTCCTCACCTCGTTCGATGTCTTTCACGGTCAGTTGGTTGAACGAGTTGATCGACGCGTACAGCGTGAAAAACTCATTTAACACCGCCGCAAACAGGTACATGTCCCCCACGTTGGAAAACTTGCTGCTCTTCATGCCCAGACGGGTGCGCAAACCGCGTGCGGGTAACCCGTTGAACATCAACGTCATAGGGGTCACGTTTATGCTATCAATGCCTTCCATGCGTAATTCACTTACGCGCGCCGCCTGCTTGTCATAAAACGCGGGGAAATTGTACGCGGACAAAATAACTTTCAGCGCGTCGACATTGGTCAACGACGTGTAATTGAGCGCCATATTGGAAATCAGCATCCATTGCATGTCGCCTTCCAGTGGCGGCGGAATGGATTTGGTGCAGGGCAAAATATTCTGAAACAACGCGAATTCCGGCGAATTACCGGTGGCCACACGCACGTCGCCGATACGCAATTTTTCCGGCAACTGGCGGTTGGTGCAGGTCATCTCAATTGAAATGGTTTCCGCACTCGGCAACTGCGGCCGCTCCGAGACATTAATAAACGATGCATAGGTTTCCGCATCGTTGCCGACCACCGACGGATTCAAGCGCGTGCGAAAGAATGCGTTGTTCTGCTCCTGGCGTTGCGCACGGTGATCGAATGAAATAAACGGCCGGTAGATTTTTCGTTCGCCGGTGCCCTGCACCCAGCCGGTGACGTAGTCGACTGAAAAAATGTCAAAGTGTGCCGCGTCGCTTCCGGATGGCATGACGCGGTACTCGACTTTTTCGTTCTTCAGTCGAATGGGCGTCGAATCCTTTTTTTGCAGATTAATAATCGGCGTGCAGTACAACTGCAAATTGGATTTATTGAGCCTAACATGGCTTTCAAACGGGCGCGCAAATTCAAACGTGATCGAAAAACGTTCGCGCACCGGCAGCCGCGCGACCTTGTCCAAACCCTTCACATCCAGAAATAGGTATTTTTGCGGCAGGCAAAAATACTCTTGCAGCAAACGATAGCCACTGAACGCATTGGCGGGATACGGAATCAAGGCCTGGTCATCAGCGAAGCCCACGCGCTCAACGCAGGTCTTGTCGAGATCCAAACGTGGTGCGGATTTTTCGGGCCCATCACCGCGCACGGTAACGCGCGTCAAATACTCGAAAAACCACAAATACAACGAATGGCATACCGACGGCTCGCCGTGCAAAAACAAGCGCAATCGGTCCAGTTTCATCTTGTCCATCACGGCACCGGCGCCGAGGCGAAAATTCACTTTGAGCGTAGTTCCCGAGCCGGTAGTTTGCACTTCAATATCTTCAAGCGAAAACGGATACAGCTCCACGTCGTAACAGGTATGAAACCGGCACGGTGTGCCGTCCACTGGAACCGTGTCGACCTCAACGCCGCGTGCGATGATTTGCTTTTCCGAAATGGCGTTCGGCACCGGGGTAAATTGCAGAATTGACATCGACGGAACCGGCCGCAAAAAGTGCGGCCACAACAGCGAGATCAAGGTATGTGTCAACTCCGGTAACTCGTCATCAAGCTTTTGCCGAATGCGCCCGGCGATAAAAGCAAAGCCTTCGATGATGCGCTCGACGTCCGGGTCGTTACCCTTGCGCGACAAAAACGGCGCAAGCTTCGGGTAGGCACGTGCAAACTCCTCGCCCATCTCGCGCAGGTAAAGCAGTTCTTCCTGGAAGTATTTATTGAAACTCACAGTGCGCTTGTTCCTTCTACTGCATGGCGAAAAAATGCGGTTTCATGTGCGCCGAATTTTTTGACACCGACGACCAATGTCATCCCCGCACCTTGACGTGCCCCTGCGAATCGAGCGTTGTTTCGAACCACACGCTGGCATTTTCATCACCGAGATTTAATTGCGCGGTAATTTCATAACGCATGCTCAACGGCTTGTCCTCGTCGCGCGTGTAGTCAACCTTGACGTGCGACAACCGCGGCTCATAATTTTCGATACTTTGTTTGATGATACGACGCAGTTCAAAAATCGCGTCGGGGAAATTGGACGCGATGTCATTGAAATCAGGCAGCCCATATTCAGGCAGCGTCAGCGAGCTGCCCTGGCGCGTGTTAAGCATGTTGCGCAAATGGTTCAATACGGAGTCGGCGGCTTTGTTGACATTAATCTTGAGCCGGTAATCGCCGGGTTCATCGGCGTTTTGCAGGCGCTCGAAAAGGCTCTGTTCTTGACTCATGGGAGTAGGGAAACGTAAAATGCCAGACGGTCAGCCGGGAAGAAGCAAGCCATGCGAATGTCTCCCCTGTGACCGTCCACCACTCCCCGTCTCCCGGTTATCAGGTCTTGTCCAACTTGCCTTTGAGCGACAGCGTGAAGCTGGCGCCCATATACTTGAAGTGCGGCTGCACATTCATGGTGACGCGATACCAGCCTGGATCGCCGTCAACGTCTTCAACCAAAATCTCGGCCGCGCGCAACGGGCGACGGCTGCGCACTGCAGCGGTTGGATTTTCCTGATCTGAAACATATTGGCGAATCCAACTATTGAGCTCGCGCTCCAGATCGACGCGGTTTTTCCACGAACCAATCTGTTCGCGTTGCAGCACTTTGATGTAGTGCGCCAAGCGATTGATGATGTACATGTACGGCAATTGCGTACCGAGCCGGTAGTTGGTCTCGGCATCTTTGCCTTCCTTGCTGTTGCCAAAGTTCTTCGCTTTCTGCACCGAATTCGCAGAGAAAAACGATGCGTTGTCGCTGCCCTTGCGCATGGTCAGGGCAATGAAACCTTCTTCAGCCAATTCGTATTCGCGCCGATCCGAAATCAATACTTCGGTAGGAATCTTGGTTTCAATTTCGCCCATCGACTCGAACTGATGCAAGGGCAGATCATCCACTGCGCCGCCGCTTTGCGGGCCAATGATATTCGGGCACCAACGATAATTTGCAAAGCTGTCGGTCAGACGCGTAGCAAACGCAAATGCCGTGTTGCCCCACAAATAGTCGTGATGCGACCCGTG
>JANMQQ010000451.1:0-12545 GCA_031370545.1 Gammaproteobacteria bacterium | reverse complement strand
TCATTTGAGCGACAATGACGCCGCCGCTGCACTCCAGCAGGCGAAACAATTACTCTTTCAAATAATCCATGAACAACAGGCCGCCTGAAGCAGGCTCTTCTACCCACCGCTCAGGCTCATCCTTGCACTGGAATAGACTGTCCAGACCCCACACAAGATTGCGCGGCATCGGTTGCGGCACACGATGCTTCAACTTGCGCCGCATCACCTCGATCTCGTACCGATGCCGCCGCAGCGTGTCCGCCACGAACGTCTTGCCCACCGTCATCTTGCGATGAGCAGCGTAGCGCCGGTTGAAGACGTGGGCGAGGGTGCGGCAACCCGCGTCCGGCATCCACGCCTTGAGGCGGATGATCTCGCGGGCCACCCACGCCGGTTTAGGTTGCGCCCGGGAAGCTTCTTGCCGCGCCGAGCGATGCCCCCGGTGCCCCGGCGTGTTTTGATGTCCGCGTGCACACCACGCTTTGATCTGAATCCAGAACCACTCCAGCACCCGCAATAGCATGACCGCACCCGCCGCAAAGTCCCGCAGCTTGGCATCGCCCCATGACAACACTACTGTCACACAAGCCCGCTACCCTGATCCGCCTATGCTCGCGCTGAAAGTCGAATATGATCGGTATCGCTCCTACAACATGAAGCTCAAGTCCAACGACAGCGCTAGTCACAACTCCGCACCAACGCCACCGGGATTGCTCACACGAATCCCCATACATCACAACACCGACGATGGTTCGTGACGAAAGTTTTCTTCTGTCACGTTGCTGCAATGTTCTATCCCAATAATGACGACCGCTCGCCTATAGCAATGAATAACTACCGGCGAAACCGGGCTGTGGTGTCATGAAGGGGAAGAAACATGTTTCGACGATGGTTCGTTGGTGCGCTCGTGCTGTTGTTGATGCCCTCTATGGCGTTTGCCTTTTGGGATAATGATTGGAGTTTTCGCAAGAAGATCACGTTAGATACTTCAGCGACGGGAGTCGATCTGGCGGGGTCGTTGACCGACCTTCCGGTGCTGGTGCGCTTGCACACCGGCAATTTTAGTTATTTCTCTGATTCAAAGCCGGACGGTTCCGACCTGCGCTTTATCGCAGGCGACGACAAGACACCGTTGAAGTTTCACATCGAGCGTTATGACGTGGCCAATCAACTGGCTTACGTATGGGTACGCGTGCCGCGCGTCGCCGCGAAGAGTAGCGATTTTATCTGGATGTATTACGGCAATGCCAAGGCGGTTGCCGCCAGTGAACCCGGCATGACCTACGACGCCACGCAAGCCGCAGTGTTTCATTTCGACAACGCGACCGGAGCACCGCAAGACCAAACCGCGAATAAGAACACGATCAGCGCGTGGACCGCGCAGCCCGTCAATGCGTCGTTGATCGGCGGCGGGGCGGTTGTGGGCAATGGCAAGTCTTTTACTGTCGACACCAGCCCGTCGTTGCGCTTTATTCCGGAAGCCGGTGCGACGGTTTCAATGTGGCTCAAACTCAATGGCGCGCAAAAAAATGCGGATATTATCTATCGACGTGAAGGCGACAGCTCGTTAGTGCTCAGTATTGACGGTAATGCACTCGCGGTGCGCTATCGCAATGCCAACGGCAAGGTCTTTGAGATTCCGCGCGCGGGCGCGTTGACCCCCAACGTTTGGTATCACGTGGCACTTACCATGAACGCCTCGCGCATGGCGGTGGTGGTCAACGGCACTGAGGCTGCTGCGGTTAACGCGGCCGTCACCGAGCTCGGCGGGAATATTGTCGTCGGCGCGTCGGACGGTGGTGCGAATGCGCTCGACGCGGAGCTTGACGAATTGCAATTTGCTCGCACCGCACGCAGCGCCGACTGGTTACGCGCCCAAGCGCGCGGCGAAGGGAGCGATGCGATGCTGTTGAGTTACGGCGACGACGAACAACGCGGTAGCTCGGAGTCGACCTCGTACTTCACCATTATCTTGCGCAACGTCACTATCGACGGCTGGGTGGTGATCGGATTTCTCGCCGTGATGGCAGCGATCAGTTGGATCGTGATGATCGGCAAGGGCTACTTGATCATGCGTGTGCGCAAGGACAACCGTTCCTTTCTGGAGCAGTTCAAAAAGCTGGGTGCAAGCGATCCCGCCGTGCTCGACGCGGACGGCGGCGCTGAAGAAATCGAATACAGCAATTCGCCGATATCGATGGCGCTGTTCGGCAAGCATGACCACTTTCAAAGTTCGGCGCTTTATCACATTTATCACGCGGGCATTCAAGAGGTAAATCATCGCGTCGGGCGCGCCGTGGGTGCGCAGGCGGCGGGATTGTCGCAGCAATCGGTGAACGCGATTCGCGCTTCGCTGGATGCCGCCGTGGTGCGCGAAACGCAAAAAATCAACGCACAAATGGTCTTGCTCACCATCGCAATCAGCGGCGGCCCGTTTCTTGGGCTGCTGGGCACCGTCGTCGGCGTGATGATCACCTTTGCTGCCATTGCGGCGGCGGGTGATGTCAACATCAATGCCATCGCGCCCGGTATTGCTGCCGCCTTGGTGGCAACCGTAGCGGGATTGGCGGTCGCGATCCCGGCATTGTTTGGTTACAACTATTTAATGTCAAGAATCAAAGAGTGCATCGCGGACATGCACGTGTTCGTCGACGAGTTCGTCACGCGCATTGCCGAACACTACAGTCGATAGGACTCTTACACTATGAAAGCACAAAGCGAAGGACAAGTTTACGACGATATCAATGTCACGCCCATGCTCGATCTGGCGTACGTGTTATTGGTGATTTTCATTATTATGACGACCGCCACTGTGCAAGGAATCAAAGTCAATTTACCTAAAGCCAGTTCGACGCCTTCGCTGGCCAAACCGCAGACCAAGGCAATCACCATCGCGCAGGATGGAACGCTGTATCTTGACACTTATCCCGTGACCATCACCGATCTTGAAAATAGATTGCGCCAGATCAAGGCCGTGAATCCCAGCGTGCCGGTGATTGTGAAGGGCGATGCCAAGGTTCAATACGAACGCGTGGTCGAAGTGCTGGATCTGCTTGGGCGCTTGGATATCACGCAGCTTGGGCTGGTGACGACGCGTGTTGTCAAATAGCGCGCCCGTCATGAACCGCAAAGCGCATTGGTTACGCTATCTCCCGCGCATGATCGTGGGCGGAGTGCTGTTATCAGTCACGCTCGGCATGGTTGTGTTTGTGCGCCACATGCTGAGCGGCGATGTTCCGCACGGTAAAAAAACCGTACAGCAAATAACACTGTTACAACCGCCGCCGCCTCCACCTCCGCCGAAAGTTGAGGAAAAACCACCCGAGCCGGAAGTCAAAGAAGAAGTGAAACAGGAACCACCCGAACCGGAAGCAAAAGACAATGCCGCCGACGAGCCGCCGCCGGGTGCCGATCTCGGGCTGGATGCCGAAGGTGGGGCGGGCGGTGATGCGTTTGGGTTGGTTGGAAAAAAAGGTGGGCGTGATCTGATCGGCGGTGGGGGCGGCAGCCGCTTCGGCTGGTACTCGACCATCGTGCAGCGTGACATTTTAGACCTGCTCGCGGAAGTTTCGCGCGTGCGCTCGCAGCGTTATTCCGTGATGGTGAAGTTGTGGATCAACCCCGAGGGCCGCGTGACGCGCTCGGAGTTATTGAGTTCGAGCGGCAATCAGGAAGTAGATCGCTCCTTGACCACCGCCTTGGCGGATTTGCATCAACTCAGCGAACGGCCGCCGGAAGATTTGCCGCAACCGGTCAAGCTAAGAATCACGTCACGACTTTAATTGCTATAGCGCCTTAATTCAGGAATTGAGTTAATCATGATGAAGAATCAAATAGCCTCACTTGGCTTGACATTAATTTCTGCATGCATGGGCATGGCCAGCGCGGAAGAAATTTCACCCGCTGCATCCAGGCCGGAGGCTGTTGAGTCAACACCTGACATTATTTCGCCAGCACCTGTTACCAGCGGCGATGTAGTGCTGCCTGCGGCACCCGCCATAGCGCCACGCACGCCTACGCCCGCGCCGCCAAACACTGAAGTTCCCGACAATTCCAGAATCATTCGCGTTCCTTATCTCACCGAGACAGTGAAAAAAGAAATTCGCGATCAGATCCGCGCAGAATTACGTGCGGACGTGCTGCAAGACGTACTCACACAAGCGAAGGACCAGCGTTGGGGCGTGCCTGGCGTGTTGCCGGAATGGATCGACCGCATTCGCGTGAAGGGCGACATGCGCGTGCGCGCGCAGAGTGAGTTTTATGATCGGGATAACACCTCAGAGCAAGCTCCATTTGGCTACTACTACGACTACATGGGAATCAATCGCAGTAATGGTTCATATTTCATCAATACGAAGGAAGAACGGCACCGACTGCGCGAACGCGTACGCCTAGGCATTGATGCGCGCGTGAATAACGAAGTCAAAGCCGTCATGCAGCTCAGTACCGGCAGTTTGACCGATCCGGTCTCCACCAATCAGACCCTGGGTAACTCCGGGCAGCGTTCCGCCGTGGGATTTGATCTTGCGTATCTTCAGATCGACGACGAAGACGCGGATCGTTACCCGTGGCTCACGGCGCAGTTGGGGCGCATGAAAAACCCCTGGCTCGGCACCGATTTGGTATGGGACGCCGACTTGGCGTTTGACGGGATCACTGCGACCTATCGTAAAAATTTACGCGGCAGCGACAGCCTGATGGAAATGTCGGATCGGGATCGCACGTTGTTTGTCACCGTCGGCGCGTTTCCTATTCAAGAAGTGGCGCTTTCGCAGCGTGACAAATGGTTGTTTGGCGCTCAAGTTGGATCGGAGTTCATTTTCACATCGCAGTCAAAACTCACCTTCGGCTTGGCTTACTACGACTACGTCCACATCGCAGGCAAGATGAACGACAGTCAAAATTCTAGCAACCCGTTGCAAACCAATACTGACTACACCTCACCGGATTTCATGCAAAAAGGTAACACGCTGTTCGATATTCGTGACGACACCAGCGAGCGTTGGGCACTGGCATCCGACTACAACCTGATCGACTTCACGGTTGTCTATGATCTGGCACGTTTCGCTCCCTATCACCTTGTCATGACCGGCGACTACGTGCGCAATATCGGCTACAAAACTAACGAAATCCGGCGCCGCACCAACG
Source organism: Gammaproteobacteria bacterium (assembly GCA_031370545.1). GTDB lineage: Bacteria > Pseudomonadota > Gammaproteobacteria > SG8-11 > SG8-11 > UBA6921. The sequence goes on along the minus strand of JANMQQ010000451.1, from coordinate 7,415 downwards.
ACGCGACGACGAATGAAATCAAGGCGCGCAACAAGGGCTACCAAGCGCAACTTGCCTTCGGCTGGCCGCTGGTCATGGAGCGCGGCACGTGGCGGGTATCGTATGCCTACAAATACCTGGAGCGCGACGCAGTGCTGGATGCGTTCACCGATTCTGATTTTCACTTGGGCGGCACCGACGCCAAAGGCTGGATACTCAGCGGTGAGTATGGACTATATGAAAACACCTGGCTGACAGCGCGCTGGATCAGCGCGGATGCCATCGACGGCCCGCCGTTCGGTGTCGATGTGCTACAGCTAGATTTCAATGTGCGTTTCTAATCGGGAGTCAACGCGTATGCGCCTTACAACGCTGGTGATAGCGAGTTCGCTACTGGTTGTTTGTAACGTCTCTCATGCTGAAGAGGTCGCGAAGCGCGCGGGCGGCGGCGCAAGCTCGGAGGCGCTCACGCGTGCCCAGTCTGCCGCGCGCGATGCCGCCGCGCAACGCGACGTGTTGCAGGAAGAATTGGAGAAATCAAAGAAGGAGGTCGCCGAGCACGACAAGCAACAAAAGAAAGAAGTTGCGCAACTCAAGGAACGTATCGCACAGCTCGAAAAAGACGTCGCGAAAACCGAGCAACAAAATACCCGCAGCCAGGAAACCGGCGACGCGCTGCGTGACCGCATCAAAGATCAGCAAGAGAAATTGCAAAAGGTCGTCGATAAATACAAGGAGCTGGTCGAGACATTACGCCAGGTCGAAACCGACCGCACCCAGTTGCAGGCGACTGCGAAGACCCAGGCGACGCAGCTTGACACCTGCAGCAACGACAACATTAAGCTCTACGAGCTGGGACTGGAGCTGGCGGATTTGTATGAAAACAAAGGTGTCTGGACCGCACTGGTGGAAAAAGAACCCGTCACGCAATTGAAGCGCGTGGAATTGGAAAATCGCGTGCAGGAGTATCGCCACCGGGCCAGTCGCTTGCAGTTCGATTCGGCAGCTGCGGTGCGTTGATCAATCGAATTCGAATTGGTGACCGCTACGGCCATCGCACTGTCACAGATATTTAAAACAACCTTCAAATTCCCGTCATGTGACTTCGATCTAATGTTCCTCCGCGCTCCGTTGGGCGCGGCAGGTGGGCGTCTAGTCTCGACACATTAGATTGGAGTTTCTTATGGCATTGCGATTTCGTAAGAGGATGTATATTCCGGCTGTGGCGAGCGGCGGTGTCCTGGGTATAGTGGCGGACGGCGAAGCCTTGCCGGTGGTTGATTTCGGCGTGCCGGCAGCGTGTGCTGGATCATCGCTGGAGCGCGTCGCGTGCATACTGGACTTCACCAGCGGTGCGTTTAACCGCTATGACAGTGCAGCCGAGGCGTGGCATTACACCGGTGGCGGTAAAATCACTATCAAGGGCGGCGTCGAATTTTCCGATGACCCCACGCTTGCGGATGTCACCAACGGCTCCACGTTGTTGTGGGGCACGTTCTCGCAAGCGGTCATCACTAAGTCAAACACCGACACCTTCGAATTGCGCATTGCTATCGGCTCGTTTGCGGGTGCGAATAGTGCTGACATGTTGTTGTTTTATGGCGTATCCAGCAACGTTGCATACGAAGGCGGTCTGAACTTGCGACTCACTGCGCGTAACGGCGCGCATTACTTTGCGAACGAAATCTATGTCGAGGTTCGCGAAGAATCATTTGTGCCGGTGGCGCTGCCCGCGACATTTTGGTTTTGTGGCGCAGGCATGGTGGAGATGCTTTATCCGGTTGCGCAACGGCAGCGCGCGGCGGTATAGCCCCTCTAAAACTAGCCCGGTGACCTGCAAGTGCCCGATTGCGGCGTGTGCTTGTCACAAATATTTCATCCCTCCGTCTTCAAAGTGTTACCGCGCTGTCATGACACGGTCACTACGACCTGGCACCATAGTGGTCAATATCAGACAACACGAGACACCGCATGAGTCGCGTCCCGTATTCTTCGTTATTATGGCCGGTGGGTGACACTGCGCAAGCTGACCATTCGGCTCCCGTCGATTCTGTAAAAGCCTCCGCTGCGTTGGGTGTTGATCGGAGTTCACCGGAAGCGTTCGCTGCGTCATTGCCGTTTGCTCCCAGTGATGTGACTGCTGGATCGGAAAGCGAACTGCAAACGGCTGTGTTCGGCGCTGCCGACAATGTCGATCTACCGCTGCAAATCCGCCAATCCAATTATTTCGCAAACGTCATCAAGCACGCGGCCGCGCAAGAAACTTCCAAACGCGCGATTACCGCGATCGAACGCTACCTCGACGACAACCCGTCGCAGACCTGGGAAAACAGTTGGGTGCGCTTCCCGATTGCACACCTCAATCCTCACACGCTGCGGGTGCTCAATGAAGACCTGCGCGCGGTGCGCAGTGACGCGCACAGTCCGCCGCGGCCCGACAAACACAAATTCTTCGTGCGTGACGAGCGCGGCACCGATTGCGTGCGTGTGCCGATCAGTTACGTGCTGAAGCTGGCGCTCGCGCAGTTGCTCGGCGCGCAAGAGCGCGTGCCGCGCACCATTTATCACACTGCCTATCGCTTGATGGACCACTTTATTAACGACCATTGCTCGCCGGAGACGCTGTCGTTTTTCGTTACGCCGCCGTCCGCGAACGCGGGACCGGGCCGCGCGTTGGCGCGCGAAACGGCAAAGCGCTTCTTGTTGACACATTTATTGTTGAGCTACGCCGACGAGGCGTTTTACCTGCGTGCCAGCGGGCAGAAGCCGCTAGTGTATTTTTCGCCGTTGACGCCGTCGCGCCAGAAACAATTGAATGAGTGCATTTCCGACGCGTATTACCGCGACCTGTTTTGCAGTCCGTGCTTGTCGGGCTGGGACAATGGCGAGGAAAAATACCGCTACATGCGCCTGTGTCATGAAGTGCTCAGCCGCAGCCAATTAAACGCGGTCACGAAACTGCGCGACGCTGGGATCATCACCAGCAACCTGGTCGTTTTGCCCAACACGTCGAACCTGAGCTTGTCGAACAACGGCACGCACGTCAGCCTCGGCAGTCTGCGCATTAAACGCGCTCTTTCCACCGCAAACACCGGCTTTGGTCCGGCACACGAAAAATATTTCTCCGACCTGGCGATCAAAATCGTCGAACACTTTCTGCCGCTGTTTGTCGGCACTTACAGCGCAGCGCCGCAACGCTTGAATTTCGCCGACTTCCACCCGGAAACGATTCTCGGCTTTCTGCCGCATCAGTTGGATTACACGCAGCTGCGCATGTTGTGGAGTCAGTGGAAAGACAAGGCCAGTATCAAAGTGCTCGGTTACCCCTTGTCACCTCTTGGCCCCGTGTGGCTGGATAACGCATTGGCACGGGGCCTGAATTTGCGCGGCGATCATGTACCGGATCGGCGCTTGCTTGACTATTTAGTCGCGCTGGGCAGCACTGATCAGAGCCCGGCGCTGAATGGCGAACTTGGCAACAGCGAACGCTTGAAATTGGACTTGGCAGACATGGGCAGTTTCGATACGCGCATGTCGTTCTATATGTTTTACAGAGCGCGCGAGCACACCAACGTGGGTTACTCCGGCTTTGAAGCGCGCTACTACAGCCAGTTTCAAACCTTCGGCGCGGATATGACGAACGCGGTGCAACTACAAGCCCTGGTTAGCTCGCTCGCATACCACTACATGCTCGGCGGACAAGTCGCACATGCGCACATTCCCGATACGCGCGCGGTCGAGAGCGAGCGCCGTCAAATCATGTTCGCTACCGCAATGGGGTTGGAACATTTCTATGTACACCGCGAAACCGAGAACATGTTCTTGCGCGGAGTTTTACAGCACACGCAAAAGACGCGGGCGAGCCGACGTTATCGCAATCATTTAAAAGTCGAGATTACGGACTATCGCGTCGCCTTGCTGAAAAAAATGCGTGCCGACGCGCCTGCGCTGATTGCAGTTCACAATGCCGATGCCGTGTTGGACGATGCGCATGCACGCATGACGCAGCCGGATTGCGCAGCGGCCGATCGGCTCACGCAAGCGATTTTGGCGCAGGCCGGTGCACGCACGCCGCGCCAATTGAGTAGCGCAGAATTCAACGCCGCCGCCGAAACTTATTATCGCGGCACTTTGCGCGAGGGCATGCTGGACGAAGCGTTGGCCTGGTTCGCGGAAGACTTGCAGGCATTGGAGCATGCAAACGATCTCGACGCGGCGCAACGCCAGGCGCTGCGCCATACCTTGACACATCCATCGCCCACGGAATTTCTACGTGGCGTTGCACCTGGGGTGCTGAAATCGACCTTGCCGCAGCGCGAGCTGCACAAGCTTATCAATCTGTTGCTGATCAGCATCGACTACGACACGCAACGCGCGCGGTCCGCCATCAACCCATCTGAGAACCATGAAAATGATGCAACACCAGTACGTGGATCGCAGCACGGGTGAAGTGCGTAACGAGACGCTGTTTGCCGACCGCTTGGTGAACATGCTGTATTCGTCGACGCGCGAAAACGCACCGCTGTTGTTCAAGGCGCTGACCGGCGCGCGTGTGTCGGAAGTGCTGGGATTCTTGAATTACGATCTTGGCCTGGGCGCGAAAATGTCAGGACAGAAGACGTTCTTGCGCAAACTTGGCGTCGACATGCTCGAATGCCTGAAAGACCCTGCGACGCTGGACACACCGCGCAAGGTGTTCGAACGCAAGATTCGCTATTGGACCTGTCGGCCGATCCCCGGTAACCCCGACATCGTCGTATCGCCGGCCGACGCGAAAGTATTGGTCGGTTCGCTGAATGATCACTCGGCCTTGTTCCTGAAAGATAAATTCTTCGGCTTCGAAGAAATGCTCGGGCATGACCGGAAACACTGGCTCAGCGCATTCGCGGGCGGCGATTTCGCGGTGTTCCGTCTGACGCCGGAAAAATATCACTACAACCACACGCCGGTCGCGGGCGTGGTGCGTGACATTTACGAAGTGGCAGGACATTACCACTCGTGCAACCCCGGCGCGGTGGTGCTGGAAGCCACGCCGTATTCGAAGAACAAACGTACCGTGAGCATCATCGATACCGACGTTAAGGGCGGCACTGGTGTCGGCCTGGTCGCAATGATCGAAGTGGTCGCGCTGATGATCGGCGAAGTGGTGCAAGCGTACAGCGATCATCGCTATGACGTGCCGCGCGCGATCATTCCTGGCGATTTCCTGCAGCGCGGCGTTCCCAAAAGTTTGTACCGCCCCGGATCGAGCACGGATGTGCTGTTGTTCCAGCCCGGACGCATCGAGTTCGATGCCGATCTGGTGCGCAATCTGTCGCGCGCCGACGCGAAGAGCCGCTTCTCGCTCGGTTTCGGCGCGCCGCTGGTGGAAACCGACGTACAAGTGCGTTCATCCATCGGTGTCGCAACACGCAGCGTGAATCAACTGGAAATAAGGAGGACTCGACATGCTTGAAACTCTGTTCGTGCTGGGCCTGGGCTCGACATTATTTGGATTTTTATGGTGGGGATTCCGCACGCTACCGAACGAACGCTGGCAAATCGTCGCGACGATTCCGTGGAGCAAGGAAAATGGCCGGTGGCGCGGCCTCAATCTGACCTACTACGGATTGCTGTCTGCAACCGCACACGTGCTCGCGGTGGCTGTGTTCATCATGTTGCTTTCTGCGTTGGCGGTTCCCGCAGTCGCAACGATTACCCTGGTGGCACTGACACTCGCCGCGTGCGTTCCTGCGTCGAGCATTGTTGCGCGCCTCGTTGAAAAGAAACTCCATACCTTCTCAGTCGCGGGTGCATTTTTTGTCGGCGTCATGGTCGTGCCGCCAATTTTATTGTTGATCAACAACACCATTGGCCTGCGCTACGGGTTCGCAGTTCCGTATCTGCCGTCGATGGCGGCGATCGTCATCGCGTACGCGTTCGGCGAAGGTTTGGGTCGGCTTGCTTGCATCAGCTTTGGCTGCTGTTATGGAAAAGCGTTGGAGCAGACTTCGCCGTGGGTGCAAAAACTGTTTTCGCGCTGGCATTTTATTTTTCTCGGTGAAACCAAAAAAATTGCGTATGCCAGCGGCATGCACGGTGTCAAAGTCGTGCCGGTACAGGGCATGACCGCGATCATCTACGTGGTCGCCGGGTTGCTGGGCACCGCGTTGTTTTTCGCCAGCCTGTACACGGCCGCATTTGTTACCATCATGCTCATTACGCAACTGTGGCGCGCCTTCTCGGAAACATTGCGCGCGGACTATCGCGGTACCGGCCGCTTGTCGGTGTATCAAGTCATGGCACTTACGGCGTCGGCGTACTCGTTCGCGTTGAGTGGGTGGTTCGCTGATGCCGGCGTAGCGCGTGCCGACTTGAGTGCTGGCCTTGCAGTGTTTTGGCAACCTGCGACGCTGCTGTGCTTGCAAGCACTGTGGTTGATGATGTTTTTGTATACCGGGCGCAGTTCGGTCACTGAAGCGGACGTGTCGTTCCGCGTGTGCCGGGAAAAAATCTGAAATCTAATGTTGTGCATCACTCTTGCAGTGCTTAAATGTTGCATCCCATTTTAAGTTGCGACGCATAGTGCCCCTTCCCCCTGCAAGGGGGAAGGCTGGGATGGGGGTGTGCAAGCACACCCCTTTTTTATCACGCCCATCCTAACCACCCTTGCAGGGGGATGTTTCTTTTTCACGGTCATTGGTCTGGAAATAAGTTCCAAATAACATACTCATTACTTAGGTGGTGCGACGCATGCGCACGTTATGCAACTGCACGTCGCGGGCCGGTATTGACTGCATCGTCACCGCGTACGCGGTGTTTTTCGCCATTGCTCTGGCCCTCACTTCACCGGCCCACGCCGCACTGACACCGGTAACGCTGGTCAACACCACACCCTCGTTATCCGATCTCACGGCGTGCATCATTAAGCGTCTTTCTCCATCCGCTCCGGTTGTCGATGCCGCCGCAATGGTTGCGGGATTGGAGTTTCGCATCGCGCAGCGCGACGCGGGAAACGCGCCACCGATACTCACGATTACTGCGTTGCTCAAACCCGACGTCAATGCACTCATTGCTTCCCACGACGACGATCCCGAGGCCCACCCGGAAGTTGCAGCGCGCGTCTATCGGATGCTGCGCGTGCATATCGGGACACGCGCATGGCTGTGGTCGATCAAACACCAAAATACGGTGTGTAGCGCGGCGGCAGGGTGGATCAATGCATTGCGTGCACGCCCCGTGCTGCTGGACCGGCTCGGAGCTGACGGCGAATTGATGCGTTAATCCGTCAGTTCGCTGGGCTCGACATTTATGCAGATGAAAGCAATTCGCAAAATGTCATGTAACGTTCATGCGCGTGCAACAAACATGCGCCACGCTGTCATGGGTTCGTTCTCCCACCTTTTTAAAAATCGACCTGGAGGATATGTTATGCAACTGCGAAATAATTCACTTGC
>JANMQQ010000364.1:0-3392 GCA_031370545.1 Gammaproteobacteria bacterium | reverse complement strand
CAAAATTGGCGACGGCAAAATTTTTGTCACCACGGTGGAAAAGATTGTGCGTATTCGTACCGGTGAAATGGATAACGACGCGATTTAGGATTTAGTAGGCTCGATGGGTTACGCAACAACGCTAACCCACCCTACGTTTTGCTCTGCCCCAGCAATCCCTTCAATTCCCCCAGCTGGCTATCCTGCGGATAATTCAGTTCCAGGATACGCAGGCTGTCGCGGGCCAAATCGTCCATTTTTAGTTCGTGATAGGCACGCGCCAGCAGAGCCAGCGCATCCGCCACGGTGGGGGTGCGGGAGTAATGCTCGACAATATATTTGGCGCGATTGACCGCCGCGACGTACACGCCGCGCTGTAAATAATATTTTGCCGAGTCGTATTCGTGCCGGGCCAGCAGGTTGCGCAGGAACGCCATGCGCTGACGTGCATCCGGTACATATTTGCTATCAGGAAATTTTTTCAGCAAGTCACCAAAAAAATCGTAAGAGCGTTTGGCCAGGCCCGGGTCCATGTGAGTGGGATTTTTACCGACCATTTTTTCGGTGGCGCTGGCGCCTTCCTGAAAGGTTGCCAAGCCTTTTAAGTAATAGGCATAGTCAACATTCGGATGGGTCGGGTGCAATTTAATAAAGCGGTCTGCGGCCGAGACCGACGAGTCCACCTCGCGGGATTTGTAATACGCGTAGGCGGTTTCGAGTTGCGCTTGCTGAGCGTAGCGGCCGAAGGGGAAGCGGGTCTCGAGTTTTTCGAAATATTTGACGGCCGTTTCGTAGTCGCCGCCGTCCAACGCGCCCTTGGCTTCCTTATAAAAATGTTCGGCGGTCCATTCGGCGGTTTCGTCTTTATCTTCCGGCGTGGTGGAGCAGCCGGTGACCAAAACGCAGGTAAGCGCAATACTGAGCGTGCAACGAGAGATGAGTGACATGCGAGCGAAAAGATCCGTCTGAGTGACTAAGGGGGATACGGCAAATGCGGTAGAATTATACCTGTCTTTACCCACGAAGCTATGACCACGCATGTTGCCTGTCCTACACCAAGAACTTAAATCCGCGCGCGTGCCGTTTGAGCTGTCGGGCAAGCGGCTCGATCAAGTGCTGAGCGTGCTGTTCCCCGACTATTCGCGTTCGCGTTTGCAGCAATGGTTGTTGCATGGCCACGTGCAAGTTGACGGCACGGTGTGGCGCGCGAAAGATAAAGTCAAAGGCGGCGAGCAGATTGCGCTCACCGCCGTGAGCGAGCGTCAGGTTGCTGATGCGCCCGAGGATTTACCGTTGGACGTGGTGTACGCCGACGAGCATCTGATCGTCGTGAACAAACCGGCCGGGCTCGTGGTGCACCCGGCGGCGGGCAATCGCGCTGGAACCCTGCTCAATGCGTTGTTGCATTATGCGCCTGAGTTGGCGCAACTGCCGCGCGCGGGCATCGTGCATCGTCTCGACAAAGACACGACCGGCCTGTTGGTGGTCGCTCGCACATTGGAAGCGCAAACCAAACTGACCACGCAATTGCAGGCACGCAGCGTGTCGCGTGAGTACGACGCGGTGGTGCTCGGTATTGTCATTTCAGGCGGCACGGTGAACGCGCCGTTGGGACGCCATCCGGTTGAACGTAAACACATGGCAGTACGCGAAGGCGGGCGTGAGGCGATCACCCACTACCGGGTCGTGGAACACTTTCGTGCCCACACACATTTGCGCGTGCAGCTTGAAACCGGCCGCACGCACCAGATTCGTGTGCATATGGCGTACATCCATTTTCCCATCGTCGGCGATCCTACGTACGGCGGGCGGGTGCGTCTCCCGGCGCGATCATCCGCAGAATTTACTGCCGTATTGCGACAGTTCCCAAGACAGGCATTGCACGCCTCGCGTTTGTCGCTCGATCACCCGGCGAACGACAAGCGGATGCAATGGCGCGTGCCACTGCCGCAGGATATGCAAGACCTGCTCGAAGCAATGCGCGACGATGCTATCGCCGCCGAAGAAGAATAAGTGACATGACACGGCACCCCTGGATCGTGCCCGACTGGCCCGCACCGCACGGCGTGCGCGCGCTAAGCACGACGCGCGATGGCGGCCACAGCATCGAGCCCTACGCGGGCTTCAATCTTTCGGACTACGTCGGTGATGCGCCCGATGCCGTTGCCCGCAATCGCGCACAGCTACAAGCGCAGGCGGAATTGCCGTCGTCGCCGCAGTGGTTGCGGCAAGTGCACGGCACCCGCGTGCTTGAGCTTGACAGTTTATCAATCGTAACCAAAGTTCCACCCGAAGCCGATGCAAGTGTGACTTCCACACGCGGTGTCGTGTGCGTGGTGCAGACTGCGGATTGCCTGCCAATTTTGTTATGCGACACGGCGGGCACGCGCGTTGCTGCGGTGCATGCCGGTTGGCGTGGGCTGCTAAATGGAGTGGCCGAAGCGACGTTGGCGCGGTTGCAAAAACCTGCCGGGCAGATTCTCGCCTGGCTGGGTCCCGCCATCGGCGCAGATGCGTTTGAAGTGGGTGACGAAGTGCGCGAGGCGTTTGTAAACTCTGCTGCCGAGGCCAGCATTTGCTTTCGTGCGCATGCGCCGGGCAAATGGCACGCGGACTTGGCTCGCCTCGCCCGGTTGCGCTTGCAGCGGGCCGGAGTGACGCAGATTTACGGCGGTACATGGTGCACTGTCAGCGATGCGCAGGAGTTTTTTTCCTACCGTCGCGATAAAGTTACCGGGCGCATGGCGACGGTGATTTGGCTGGAATAGGAGTAACCACCCCACCCCGGCAACTGCTCCTGCGTTGCTCTACCTTCCGCCATCCATGGCGGTCGCCTACGGGGCACCCCCCTTCGAAAATGAGGAGGGGTGGACGCGCAGCGGACGGGGTGGTCCGGTTGGACCTACACAGCACACAAAAATTTTCTAACGAGTCTCACATGCACACCACCATCATCCACACCACCCAACTCAATGCGCATGATATTGATGTCATCACCCGCGCCGTCCCCGGCGAACTAGAAAACTGCGTAAGATTTCAGCGCCTGCATCACCCAACTCCCGCAAGCAAGGCAGCCGTCGAACAACTGCGCGCCCAATTGATCTACGACATTAACCCACTGCCGCCAGGTTTTGACAAAACACAAATCCGTTTGCTGATCACCGACATGGACTCGACGCTGATCAACATCGAGTGCATCGACGAGATCGCCGACTTCGCCGGACTCAAACCGCAAGTCAGTGCGATTACCCAAGCCGCGATGCGCGGCGAACTGAATTTCGAGCAGTCGCTGACGCAGCGCGTGAAACTCCTTGCCGGTCTTGACAGTTCCGTATTGCAACGCGTGTACGACGAACGTTTAAAACCCAACCCGGGTGCTGAGGCCATGCTGGCGTGTTTAACACAGCGCAGCA
>JANMQQ010000323.1:0-5140 GCA_031370545.1 Gammaproteobacteria bacterium | reverse complement strand
GACCACATGTTGTTTGAATTGCTCCTCTAAACTTTTCGCGCGTCCGTCCCAAAACAACACGGTTTGGAATCCGATGTTCCACAACGCCGGAGCGTTGCGGCGGGTGGGAGCGCCGTCCGCACCCGGCGAAAGGGGCGGGTTGTCGGCATTTCGTGCGGTGAGGTTGTGGCAGGTGTTGCAGGTGTGGGAATGCTCGCGTGACAAGCGTGGATCGAAAAACAGCTTTTTGCCGAGCGCGATTTTCGCGTTGCTCATCGGGTTGTCTTTGGGGACCGGAACTTGCCTGGGTAGCGGTTGGAAATATTCAAACGCATGCGCGAGCACCGGCAGGCACAACACAACGATCAACAGCCGACGAGAAAACATGGATCAATACTCTTTGGGTGGTGGGATGGCGCATCGCCAATTTTCCGGCTGAGCTTGCCCGCGACAGCTTGTCAAAGCGTTGGCGCAGGATTTAACGGCGCGCGTAAGCATGCGATTTTAAAGGCTCAAACCGAAATGCGTCCACTGGCATATGAATTGCTGTTTGCATTCGCAGAGTAATCACTTGTTCTTCCTAGAGGCGTACCACGATGGCAAAGGCGGCAGCAAAAACCAGCAAAGATAAAGGTGAAGACACGGAAGAGGTTGAAGTCGAAGAAGGCGACGACAAATCCAAGAAGAAAAAGCCCTGGCTGATGATTGGGGTGATTGCGATTTCGTCGATCCTGGTGTTGTCAGCAGTGATCGGCGGCACGGTTTACGTTATGGGGCGTGGTTCGCACAAAGCGCAAAGTGCTTCTGCCAAGGCAAAAGATGCCAAGGCCGCCGAAGCCGATGCCGAGGCAGGTGACTCCGCCGAATCAGCAGATGCTGCTGAAGCAGGTAGCGAGGACAAGAGCGGCAAGCCAGCGCCGGCCAACTACGTGTCGCTGGAACCACCGTTTGTTGTCAATTTTGAAGGTAACAGTGCTGCGCGCTTTTTGCAGATCAGTGTCGACGTGATGTCGCGCAAAGTGGAGTACGCCGAACATATCAAAAAGCATATGCCAGTGATTCGCAACAACCTGGTGTTGTTATTCGGCAGCCAGACTTACGACAAGGTCAACACGCTCAAAGGCAAGGAAGACCTGCGCCAAAAAGCGCTCGCCGAAGTGCAAAAAATTCTTGAAGAAGAAACCGGAGACGCCGGTATTGAGGCGTTGTATTTCACCAGCTTCGTGATGCAATAACGCGAGCGCCAACATGTCTGTTTCCGACTTACTTTCACAGGATGAAATCGACGCCTTGCTGCACGGGGTGTCGAGCGGTGACGTCGATACCGAAGCCGCAGGCGATGACGGGCCGGAAGGCGTTCGCGGTTACGACTTCACCAGCCAGGATCGGATTGTACGTGGGCGCATGCCCACGCTCGAAATGATCAACGAGCGGTTTGCGCGTTACTTCCGCATTAGCTTGTTCAACATGTTGCGACGTACGCCGGAAATTGCAGTCGGCGGGGTGCAAATGCTGAAATTCGCCGAGTACGTTCACAGCCTGTTTGTACCGACCAGCCTAAATATGGTGCGGGTGTTGCCATTACGCGGCACCGCGCTGCTGGTGTTCGATCCCAAGCTCGTCTTCATCGTGGTGGACAATTTTTTTGGCGGTGATGGCCGCTTCCACGCCAAGATCGAAGGTCGCGAATTCACCCCGACCGAACTGCGCGTCATCAACATGCTGATGATGCAGTGTTTCAAAGACATGAAAGAAGCCTGGACGCCGGTGATGGCGCTGGATTTCGAGTACATCAATTCCGAAGTGAATCCGCATTTCGCCAACATCGTCAGCCCGACCGAAGTGGTGGTCGTGAGCACTTTTCATATTGAGCTGGAAGGCGGTAGTGGTGACCTGCATGTGACCATGCCGTACTCGATGCTCGAACCGATTCGCGAGGTGCTCGACGCCGGTGTGCAAAGCGATCGTTCGGACCGCGATGACCGCTGGATCGACGCGCTGCGCGAAGAAATGCAGTCCGCCAACGTCGAGCTGAGCGTGAGCTTGGGAACCGCCGAGCTGTCGCTGCGCGATATGCTGACGTTGAAGGCGGGCGACATTATTCCGTTCGAATTGCCGCCGTTGGTGACGGTGCGCGCGGAAGACGTGCCGGTATTTCGCGGCGTGTATGGCACGGCCAACGGCAATGCCGCCGTGCAAACGGTGGAGATGATTACCAACCACCAGAAACGCAGTTTGGTAGCGGTTTAGGTACAGGAGTTGCGCAATGAATGACACACCGACACAAGCGGGCGAAGCGGCCACCGACGACTGGGCTGCGGCGTTGCAAGAACAGGCCGACGTCGGGGCGGGTGCCAACGTGGCCAAGGCGGAGTTGAAAAACCTGGTGCCGAACGAGCACGGCCCGACCATGGAAGAGTCGAGTCTTGACGTCATCATGGACATCCCGGTCACCATCTCGATGGAAGTCGGGCGCACGCACATCAGCATTCGAAATTTGCTGCAACTCAATCAGGGGTCGGTTGTTGAGCTTGACCGCCTCGCGGGTGAGCCGCTGGACGTGACGGTGAACGGCATGCTGGTTGCGCACGGTGAAGTCGTGGTGGTCAACGAGAAGTTCGGTATTCGCCTGACCGATGTCATCAGCCCCAGTGAACGCATCAAGAAACTAAGATGACAATACGCGCACGAATGTTCCTGGCGCTGTCGCTGGCGCCGCAAGCCGTCTTCGCCAAACTGGGCGACGGCACGACCGACGCGGTGACGTTCGGCAGCATCGTGCAAATGGTGGTCGGGCTCGCCGTGGTGTTGGCAATTCTGATCGGCGGTGCGTTGCTGATCCGACGCCTGGGCAAGTTTCCCGCTGTGGTCGATTCCCCGCTCAAGGTGATCACCGGTCTGTCGTTGAGTCCGCGTGATCGTCTGGTCGTGGTGCAGGTGGGTGACAAACAACTGCTGCTGGGTTTATCGCCGGGTCGCATCCAGACCTTGCATGTTTTGGAGGAGCCTCTGGACATGAGCAACACCTCCCCCAGCGGCTTAAATGCGCTGACCCAGCGCTTCAGCGCATTGTTACAAAGCCAGATGAAAAAATGACAAAGCCGAATTCAACAGCGCGTAAATCGCTTGTTTTTCTGATCTTGATGCTGTTGGCGTGCTCGGTCTTGTCATTTATGCCGTCGGCCGCAAACGCCGCCGATCTCGGTATCCCCGCGTTCACTGTGACCAACAACGCGCAAGGGCAGCAGGTCTATTCTTTAAATATCCAAGTATTGATTTTAATGACGGCGCTGTCGTTCCTGCCCGCCGCCTTGATCATGATGACGTCGTTTACGCGCATTGTGATCGTGCTGGCGATTTTGCGTCAGGCGATGGGCTTGCCGCAGACACCGCCCACTCAGGTGCTGGTGGGTCTGGCTTTGTTTCTCACCTTTTTCATTATGTCGCCGGTGTTTGAGGCGGCGTACCATGACGGCGCGCAGCCGTATCTCAACGACAAAATGCCTGCGCAAGAAGCCCTGGAAAAGGGTATCGCGCCGTTCAAAAAATTCATGCTCAACCAGACCCGCACGCCCGACATCGAGTTGTTCGCCAACATCGCGCGCCTGGACAACGTTGATGTTGATAACGTACCCCTGACGATTTTGTTACCCGCGTTTGTCACCAGCGAATTGAAAACCGCATTTCAGATGGGCTTCCTGTTGTTTCTGCCGTTCCTGATCATTGATCTGGTGGTGGCCAGCATCCTGATGGCCATGGGCATGATGATGTTGTCGCCGATGATCATTTCGCTGCCGTTCAAAATCATGTTGTTTGTTTTGATCGACGGCTGGTCGTTGATCATGGGCACGCTGGCGGCAAGCTTCTTTTAACGCGAGGTTGATATGACGCCCGAATCGGTAATGACCGTCGGCAAAGAAGCCATCGAAGTGTCCATTTTATTGCTGGCGGTGATTCTGTTGCCGGTGCTGGGCATCGGCTTGCTGGTCAGCATGTTTCAGGCGGCGACGCAGATTAACGAAATGACCTTGAGTTTCGTGCCCAAGCTGGTGGTGATGTTTGTGACCATTCTGTTTGCGGGCGGGTGGATGCTGGGATTGTTGATGGACTACACCAGCCGCCTGATTGAAAGCATTCCGACGCTCATAGGATAAACCCGGGCGATGAACTTCACCGCGACACAAATCAATGCCTGGGTCGGTGGCTACATGTGGCCCCTGTTCCGCATCGCGGCGATTGTGGCTACCGCGCCGGTGTTGGGTGCGCGCTATATTCCTCCGCGCGTCAAAATATTCATCGTATTGGCTTTGACCTTCATCATCGCACCTAACGTTCATGACGTGCCGGTGGTTGACCCCATCAGTTTGCCCGCGCTGGCTATCATCGCTCAGCAGTTAGTCATCGGTGCTGCGACCGGGCTGCTCATGGCGATGGTATTCAGTGCGTTTGTGATCGGCGGAGAAATCATTGCCACCAGCATGGGCCTGGGTTTCGCGTCGGTGGTGGATCCGCAAATGGGTGTACAGACCCCGGTCATCAGCCAATTTTACGTGGTGCTGTTGTCGCTGGTATTTGTTTCATTGAACGGTCATTTGATCATCATCAAGGAGCTGGCCGACAGCTTCACCACCATACCGATCTCCGCAACGGGGCTGGATCGTGACACATTGTGGCATCTGGTGTCTTGGGCAAATCAGATGTTCATAGGTGGAGTGCTGATGGCGTTGCCTGCCGTCACCACCTTGCTGATCGTTAATGTCGCGCTTGGCATCATCATGCGCGCGTCGCCGCAGTTCAACGTATTGAGCATCGGCTTCCCGGTGACGTTGATGATTGGCTTTGTGGTGATGCTGATGACCCTGCCGGTGGTGGTGCCGCAATTTGTGCAGGCGCTTGAACTAGGCATCGAAGCTGTGCGCGATATTCTCACCGGGAGCTTCTAGCCATGGCAGCCGACCAGGGCCAAGAACGCACTGAACAGGCCACCGCCAAGCGCCGCGATGACGCACGTAAAAAAGGTCAGGTGCCACGTTCGAAGGAATTCAACGCAACGTTCATGTTGGTCGGTGCCGCCGCCATGATGTTGATGTTCGGCAGCCAGTTCATGGGCTCGTTAGCGGAAGTGTTTCGCACTGGCCTCACCCTCACGCGCGCACAAGTT
>JANMQQ010000181.1:0-18472 GCA_031370545.1 Gammaproteobacteria bacterium | reverse complement strand
TCGAGCCCGGGCACGCGGGTCGGGTGGCTTCGATTTGCGCGACGTAGTTGCGTGACATTTACTAGATTATAGTCAACACTCAAAAATCCAAGCACGGAAATATTCACAGCACAACACGCTGACCACGTCGGAATACCTTCTGACGTGGTAAAAAAATTGCGTAGGATTTAATTTATTGAAGGGGTTGAATCGCCGGACATAGCGCGCCGGTTACTGCCTATTTAATCAGCAACGAACTCGGCACATCCTGTAAGCCGTTTTTCAATACGCTGGCTTTG
The DNA here is from genome assembly GCA_031370545.1 of Gammaproteobacteria bacterium. Classification (GTDB taxonomy): domain Bacteria; phylum Pseudomonadota; class Gammaproteobacteria; order SG8-11; family SG8-11; genus UBA6921. The sequence goes on along the minus strand of JANMQQ010000181.1, from coordinate 18,194 downwards.
AAGCCTTGATTGCTGAGAAGAAAAGCGGCCGCCGAGCTGCGACGACCAGTGCTGCAATAGCATACATAGTAGGTATTGACATTTAACTCGCCGATGCGCTGGCGCAGTTCGTGGAGCGGGATATTCATGGCGTTGGGCAAGCGTGACTCTTTGAACTCCGACGGCACGCGCACATCGAGGAACACGGCGTCGTCGCTGAGCTTCTCCAACGCGCTGTTCAAATCAATATTATCTAGCAGAGGCTCTTTTAACAGGGCGAGAAAGTCTTTCTTCGCCAAACGCATCAGGCGCCCTTCGGAAATCATCACGACATTGGCGTTGCGTGGTTTGTCGGAAATCAGCGCTTCTTCGCCGAACGCGACTCCGGCGCCGATTTCGGCCAGCTCCACCGGCTTGCCCTTACCCATCATCTGGCGCGTGACTTTGGCGTTGCCTTTGTCGATCAGGTAAAAATAATCGCCGGGATCACCCTGGCGGATCACGACGTCGCCCACGGTCACGTCAAGCGACTCCATGCGCTCGAATACTTTTTCGATATTGGCAGCCGGGATATTGTTGAACGCGAGCGTGGAGCGCAATTTGGTACGCCAATCGCCTTCGCCTTTGATCACGGTTTTGGTCTTGGGCGAGGCTTCCGCCGTTGCCATTTGGTCCCATGTCAACATCTGGTCGAACTGGTCCATGTCGATGCGAATAATTTCAACATCGCTCGCGGTCGTTGCGGTCCATTGGCGGGGTTGTTTGTTGTCGATGGGTTGCCAGGTTTCGCGCATGCCCGCAGTAATGCGCTGCACTTGCGCATTGGTGCGCGAACGCAATTCAATTTCGCCACTCAACAGATAAACCAGTTTACGGTCGCGCTCGCCTTCGGCGAACAACTGCACGCCGGGGCCGAGATTTTCCAGGGCGGTTTTTGCGGCTAATTCGCGAATGCGCGGCACCGACAACGAGGCGATCGGTTCCAAGCCTTGCAAGGTTTCAGCATCCACCAACAGCGGCTGCGTATCGTTGTCACTCATGGGGGAATTCATAGCGTGATGTCTTGGGGATTCTCTGGTTATACGAACCGACGCAAACAACGTGGACTCAATGTAAACTGCACTACTTCATCGGTAGTTCATTCCAACACTTTAGCGACTCGTGTCCAACCCATGCGCATCCGCGAAATACCCTATAATTACACCTCATTTTCCGACCGTGAAATCGTGATCCGTTTTTTGGGCGAGCCACTCTGGCACACGCTCAACGAGCTGCGTGGTTCACGCCGCACCGGCCAGTCGGCGCGCATGTTGTTCGAGGTGCTGGGCGACATGTGGGTCATTACGCGCAACCCGTTTATTCAAGACGACTTGATGGAGAACCCCAAACGCTGGGAATCGCTGGCGCATGCGCTACACCATCGGCTGGATCAGATCGTCGCGCGCTCCGGCGGCAACGAACTCGCCTTGCAACTCGAAGCCGCCGCACGCACCGCCGTGCGCAAATTTGAAAGCTGGTTGCCGGAACAGCGTGCGTTGCGTAAAAAAGCCTTGCGTCGCCTGAGCAAGGTTACACGTCGAGACAATATCTGCTTCGACGGTTATGCGCGCGTGTCACATGTGACCGACGCCAGCGACTGGCGCGTGGAGTTGCCGTTCGTGGTACTGACACCCGACAGCGAAGCCGAAATCGCGCCCATCGTGCGCGCCTGCATCGAGCTCGGACTCACGCTGATTCCGCGCGGCGGCGGCACCGGTTACACCGGCAGCGCGGTGCCGTTGCACGCCGACACGGCGATTATCAATACCGAAAAACTCGAAGCGCTCACCGGCGTGGAAATGCGCCGCTTACCCGGCGTCGCGCACGAAGTCGCCACCGTGCGCGCCGAAGCGGGCGTGGTCACCAAGCGCGTGTCAGAACTGGCCGAGCAGCACGGTTACGTGTTTGCGGTCGATCCCACCTCGCAGGATGCGTCCACCATCGGCGGCAATGTGGCGATGAACGCGGGCGGTAAAAAAGCCGTGTTGTGGGGCACAACGCTCGACAACCTGGCGTCGTGGCGCATGGTGATGCCGGATGGCGCCTGGTTGGAAATCGAACGGCTGAATCACAATCTCGGCAAGATTCACGAAGTGGAATTCGCCGAATTTCGCCTCACCGGTTACAGCACCGACGGCAAAGCGCCGCAGGGCGACATTTCAACCCTGCGCATTCCGCGCGAACAGTTGCGCAAGCCCGGTCTGGGCAAAGATGTCACCAACAAATTCCTCGGCCGCCTGCCCGGCGTACAAAAAGAAGGCTGCGACGGCATTATCACCTCGGCAGTGTTCATCGTGCACCGCATGCCCAAGTGCATTCGCACCGTGTGCCTGGAATTCTTCGGCGCGAATTTGCACAAGGCGGTGCCCGCCATCGTCGAGCTGAAAGATTACGTGGATGCCGCGCCCGGCGTGGTGCTCGCCGGCCTGGAACATCTGGACGAACGCTACGTGCGCGCCGTGAAATACAGCACCAAGGCGCCACGTCGTGAATTACCGAAAATGGTCTTGATCGCGGACCTTGCCGGTGACGACGAAGACGCAGTGGCACGCGCCGCCTCGCACATTGTGCGCCTGGCCAATGCACGCGACGGTGAAGGCTTCATCGCAGTGAGTCCCGAAGCGCGTCATCGCTTCTGGCTCGACCGCCACCGCACCGCCGCCATCGCCGCGCACACCAACGCATTCAAGATCAACGAAGACGTGGTGATTCCGTTACCCAAGCTCGCCGACTACAGCAACGGCATCGAGCGCATCAACATTGAGCAATCTGTCAAGAACAAGCTGGTGATGATCGAGGCAGTTCTAAAATATTTCGACGGCGAGCTGCCCGAAGTGCGCAACACGCCGGAGTATTTTTCCAGCGCGGAAAACGACGCGATCATTGCATCGAAGAAACTTGCAGCGCGTGAACTCCTTCTCGCCGTACAAAGCCGCTGGAGCACCTTGCTGGAAAACCTCGATGCCGACGCGCAACAGTTCACGCAGGTGCTGGATGAAGCTGCGCGCGCCAAGGCACAGCCGGGGGATCGCTTGTTTGATCTCGCGCAACGCCGCGACTTGCGCATTTCTTATCGTCACGACGTGGAACGTCCGCTCAAAATAATTTTCAACGGCCGTGAGCTGGAAGGCGTGTGCAAACGCCTCGACGAAATTCACGCCGGTATTCGCTCCAGTCGTTTGTTCGTCGCCACGCACATGCATGCAGGCGACGGCAACGTGCACACTAACATTCCGGTGAACTCCAACGACTACGCGATGCTCAACGAAGCGCATCGCATTGTCGACCGCGTGATGACTTTAGCCACAAGTTTGGGCGGCGTGATTTCCGGCGAGCACGGCATCGGCATCACCAAACTGCATTACATGGAAGCCGCCGACGTGGCCGCATTCGCGCAATATAAAAACGAGATCGACCCGCACGGTCATTTCAATCGCGGCAAGTTGTTGCGCGGCTCGGAACTTGAACACGCGTACACCCCGTCGCTGCGCTTGGTGGAGCAGGAAGCGCTGATTTTAGAAGCCAGCGAGCTGGGCCAGCTCAATGATGCGATCAAACATTGCCTGCGCTGCGGCAAATGCAAGCCGGTCTGCAACACGCATGTGCCGCGCGCGAACCTGCTGTACTCGCCGCGCGATAAAATTCTCGCCTCTGGTCTGATCATCGAAGCGTTTCTGTACGAGGAGCAAACGCGGCGTGGCATTTCAGTGCGCCACTTCGACGAGATGAACAACGTCGCCGACCATTGCACCGTGTGCCACAAATGCGCTGCGCCCTGCCCGGTGGATATCGACTTCGGCGACGTGTCTATTTTAATGCGCAACATTTTGCGCGCACGTGGACAGAAGCGCGCCAACCTCGGCACGCGCGCGTCGATGGCGTTTCTCAACAGCACCGATCCTGCGACGATCAAGCTGATGCGCAAGGTGATGATCGAGTGGGGCTACAAGGCGCAGCGCCTGGCCTATACATTTTTCAACAAGCCAATTTTTGGTAAAGACACGGCACGTCCGTCGTCGACCACCGACAAGCCTGCGATCAAGGCGCAAGTGATGCACATGATCAAACGCCCAATGCCAGGCAACCTGCCCAAGCAAACCATGCGCGCACTGCTGGGCGTGGAAGACACCAAAAACGTGTTCATTCTGCGCAACCCGGCCAAAGTCACCGAAGACTCCGACGCGGTGTTTTATTTCCCGGGCTGCGGCTCGGAACGCTTGTTCAGCCAAGTGGGTCTGGCGACCCTGGCGATGCTCTACGAAGTCGGTGCGCAAACGGTCTTGCCACCCGGCTATTTGTGCTGCGGCTATCCGCAAACGTCCAGCGGCGAGCGTGTAAAAGGCGAGCAGATCAGCACCGACAATCGCGTGTTGTTCCACCGCGTCGCCAACACGCTCAACTACCTCGACATTAAAACCGTGCTGGTGTCCTGCGGCACCTGCATGGACCAGTTGCTGAAATACCAGTTCGAAAAAATCTTCCCCGGCTGCCGCCTGCTCGACATCCACGAATACCTGATGGAAAAAGGTGTGCAGCTCGAAGGTGTGAAAGGCGTGCAGTACCTTTATCACGACCCCTGCCACACACCGATGAAAACCCATGCGCCGCTCAAAGTCGTGAGCAGCTTGTTGGGTCAGAACGTGACTTTATCTGATCGCTGCTGCGGTGAAGCTGGAACCTTTGCCGTCGCGCGCCCGGACATCGCAACGCAAGTGCGTTTCCGCAAAGAAGAAGAACTGGGCAAAAGTCTCGTCAAACTCACCGGTCAATCCGTCATAAAAGACGGTAGCGTGAAAATTTTGACGTCGTGCCCGGCCTGCCAGCAGGGCCTGAACCGTTATGCCGACAGCACCGGTCTTGACACCGATTACGTCGTGGTCGAGCTGGCGAAATACCGACTCGGCGACGAGTGGCATGGCAGCTTCATTGACAACGTCACGCACGGTGGCATCGAGCGGGTGCTGCTGTAAACTTCAACCGGGTGAAGTGCCAGATCGTCAACTAATCAACCTTAGTGAACGCGTGGACACAATACTTTGGGGATAGAGAGAACCCGTGTAGATTGCGGCAGAATGCCTGATCATAATTTTCAACTGACTGAGTGACCGCTATGCAACTTCCAGAACGAGATGGTGACGGCTATTTATTGGATCGCGACGCGTGGACACCGGAGCTGGCGCGTGCGATGGCTGCGGCCGACGGCGTTGAGCTGAGCGACGCGAAGTGGAATCACATCGTCAAAGCGCGCGAGTTTTACGACGAGTTTGGCGTGGTGCCGCCAATCCGAAAATTCGCCAAGCACATTGATGAAGATCAAAAAGCGCTGTTCGCGCTGTGGATGACGGGACCTATGAAGCCCATCACCAAATACGGCGGACTGCCCAAACCGACCGGCTGCGTATAAATCGTCTGACCGGGCGGCTCCCGTCGCCCGGTCTTTACATATTCTTTTTCCTGCCCCACTCACTCCATCAATCTGCGCATGCTGATGCGCCAGGCACTTGCGCGTGTCCTGTTAACGAATCGACAAAATTCCAGTGTGAATATTCACGCGCAATGCCCGTGAAACTACCGACGACAATCGGCACCAATTGCACGTAGTGTCGTCTCGCTGCTAGGCGGGGTGGTTTTTCAATCATTGATTTTTAATCTGTCATGCTTGCGCCCTGCTAGCACGTCGTCCATTTATTTCTCAAGGAGAGCGAAGCATGATTACTCGACCACAGCGTCGTCGCGCGTTGATCAGCGCAGCCTTATTACTCAGCGGTTTTGCAGCCCACCCTGCAGCGCAAGCTGCAAACTCATTTACGTTGTTCGAATCCGGGCAGGTACGGCCGCTGGCCTTGTCGCCCGACGGAAAATACCTGTACGCGGTCAACACGCCGGACGCACGGCTGGAAATTTTTCGCGTCACCAAGCAAGGCTTGAATCACCGTGGCTCGGTCGCGGTAGGCATGGAACCTGTGGCTGTCACGACCCGCTCCAACGACGAAGTATGGGTGGTGAATCATTTGTCCGACAGCGTGAGCGTGGTTGATGTGCACGAGCCCGAGCACGCGCAGGTCACACGCACCTTGCTGGTCGGCGATGAGCCGCGCGATATCGTATTCGGCGGGCCAAAACATGATCGCGCCTTCATTACTACCGCACATCGGGGCCAGAATAATCCGAACGACCCGCAACTCACCACGCCCGGTGTCGGGCGTGCCGATGTGTGGATATTCGATGCGAAAAACCTGGGCAACACCCTGGGCGGCACGCCATTGAATATCCTCACGCTGTTCACCGACACGCCGCGCGCGCTGGCAGTCACCCCGGATGGCACCCGCGTGTACGCAGCGGGCTTTCAAACCGGCAACCGCACCACGACGATATTTCAAGAACTGATACCTACTGGCGGAGAAGCCAACGGCGGTCTGCCCTCCACGCGCGTGGACGCAGCGGGCGAAGCGCAGCCTGAGACAGGTTTGATTGTAAAGTTTAATGGTCAACATTGGGTCGATGAGCTGGGCCGAATTTGGGACGACAAGGTGCGCTTCAGCCTGCCAGACAAAGATGTGTTCGTGATTGATGCCACCGCTAATCCGCCCACGCCCATCAGCGGCACTGGCGGCACGTTTGCAGGTGTCGGCACCGTGTTGTTCAACATGGTCGTGAACCCGGTCAGCGGAAAAGTATATGTATCGAATACCGACTCGCAGAATCTGCGCCGTTTTGAAGGCTTTGGTACGCGCTTGGGTCAGGAACATACCGTGCAGGGCCATCTGGCGGAAAGCCGCATCACCGTTCTGTCAAGCAGTGGCGCCCAGTCGCACCACCTCAACAAGCACATCGACTATAATGTGTGCTGCGCTGCACTGCCCAACGCCGAAAATGCCAAGAGCTTAGCTCAGCCGATGGATATGGTTGTGACGCGCGACGGCAAAATGCTGTTCGTAGCTGCCTTTGGTTCGAGTAAGGTTGGCGTTTATAAAACTGCCGAGCTCGAGGCCGACAGCTTTGTTCCCGACATCGCCAACCAGATCGCGGTGAGTGGCGGCGGTCCGTCTGGCTTGGCGCTGGATGAAAACAACCGGCGCTTGTATGTGTTGACCCGTTTCGACAACAGCGTGTCGATCATTGATCTGAAGCAAGGTAAAGAAACCGCGCATGTAGCGATGTTCAACCCCGAACCCGCCAGCATCACGCAAGGGCGGCGCCTGCTGTACGATGCGTCCTTGACGTCAAGTCATGGCGACTCATCGTGCTCGAGTTGCCATATTTTCGGCGATTTCGACAGCCTTGCGTGGGACTTGGGCGACCCGGACAACACCACCATCAATAACCCTGGCCCGTTTGCGCTCGGCCCCACCATTAACTTTCCGCAAGGCTTCACGGCGACGCCCAATCCGCATTTCCGGGCGCTGAAAGGCCCGATGACCACGCAAAGTCTGCGCGGCATGGCCAACCATGGCCCGATGCACTGGCGCGGCGACCGCACGGGCGGCAACGACGAGCCCAGCGCGCAACCTGACAGCGGCGCATTCAGCGAAGACCTCGCATTCAAGAAATTCAACGTGGCGTTCGCGGCCCTGAATGGACGCAATGCGGTGCTGACTGATGCGCAGATGCAAGCCTTCACCGACTTCATCTTGCAAATCACCTACCCGCCCAACCCGATTCGCAATCTGGACAACTCACTGACACCCGATCAAAGTGCCGGACGCACGATGTACTTCGGTGAGATATCCGATACCTTCTTTGACTGCAATGGTTGTCATGTCCTGGACCCTAACGGAAATCGCCAATTCGGCGTCGCCAAACCGGGCTTCTTCGGCAGCGACGGACGTTACAGCTTTGAATCGGAAACGCAGTTTTTCAAGGTACCGCATCTGCGCAACATGTATCAGAAGGTCGGCATGTTCGGTATGGCCGAAGTGCTGCGCTTCGTTCTGCCGGGAGACAACGGCTTCAAGGGCGACCAGGTGCGCGGTTTTGGCTTTTTGCACGACGGCAGCGCCGACACACTGTTCCGCTTTCACGGCTCCGTGGTGTTCCGCTTCCGTCCAGTCGGCGCCCTCAGCCCGCTCGACCCTGGTAACCCGGGCGGCTTTCCATTCGTCGCACCGGACCATCCGCTGGCGGGTACGCTTAATCCCCTGGGTATCAAGATGCGGCGCCAAATGGAGCAATTCATGCTTGCATTCGACAGCAATCTTGCACCCGTCGTGGGTCAACAGGTCACACTCAGCCGCGGTAATTCTGTTACCGCAGCGCCGCGTATTGACTTATTGATGCAGCGCGCCGATGCAGGTGAATGTGAATTGGTGGTGAGAGAAACCGGTGAGCATGAGCGCGGCTATCTCTACACTGGCGGCAGCGCATTCAAAACCGACCGTGCAAATAAACCTGCCGTGAGCGCGAGCGAATTACGCGCCCGCAGCCACGACGCGACCCTCACCTACACCTGCGTTCCACCCGGTTCTGGCCTGCGGATGGCTTTGGATCGCGATCTCGACGGTTACTACGACGGTGATGAACGCGAATCGGGCAGCGACCCCGCCGATGCGACCAGCGTGCCGCATGCATTTAATAGTGATGATGTGTAAGTAGAGGGGAGAAGTCAGATGGAGCAAGGCATGACACTTTGCCATGCTCCATCTTTTTTAGATTTATAACCTACCGAATAACCTACCGAGGAGAACCAAAATGAGGCTGAGGAAATTTAAAGATGAATTGCCACGCTTAAATGTTGCAAAGCCGATGATCTCCAGCAGCACCGTAGACCGATACGAGATCGTAATGAGTCAAGTCCTGCACCGTTTCCACTCCGACATGCCGCAAGTTCCAGTGTGGGCCTATGCAGGAACGTATCCTGGTCCGGTCATCGACGCGCCAGCAGGCCGTGCCGTGGAAATAAAATGGGTCAACCGGTTGCCGATCAAGGGGGAATTTCCATTTGTTATGGACATTCCTCCCGGGCCGATGGGTAAAGCCATGGTTCCTGCAATGATGCCTCCGGTCAAAGCCGGTCATGCGGTGGTGCATGTGCACGGCGCGCACTGTCCTTCAGAAAGTGACGGCTTGCCGGACGCATTCACTCACCCGGAAGAGTCAGGACACACTCCGACGTCAGCGCTTTGCCATTATCCCAACAAGCAACCCGGTGCCACGCTGTGGTTTCATGACCACACCATGGGCACGACCCGGCTCAATGTCTATGCCGGACTGGCTGGCGCGTATTTATTGCGTGACAAACTTGAAGCCAATCTCAACCTGCCCAGCGGTGCGTATGAAGTGCCGCTTATCATTCAAGACCGGATGTTCGACTCCGCCGATAATCCGCAAAAACTGCTCTATCAAACCAGCGCAGGGCAACCGGAATTTTTCGGCGACCATGTCGTGGTTAACGGAACCGTGTGGCCCAAATTAAGTGTCGAGCCACGGCGCTATCGTTTCCGAATGATTAACGGCTCGAATGCGCGCTTTTTTTCGCTGGCGTTGAATCCACTCGCAAGCTCGAACTGTGCCACTGCGTTTCAAATCGGCAGCGATGGAGGATTTTTACCCGCACCGGTCCCGCTATGTCTTAACGGTCAGCCCACCCTGCTAATAGCACCCGGTGAGCGCGCCGATGTCATCATCGACTTCAGCGGCTTAGTAGCAGGCGATGAAATTTTGCTGACCAACGACGCTGCGGCACCCTATACCGGCGATCCAAACGAGAAGCTGCCGCCCGACAGCGATATGAGCCAAATATTGAAATTTTCAGTTAAATATAAAAGCTCCGACGACACCAGCGTCATACCTCCCACGTTGCCGTGTGATTTGACCATTAAAATAGACGATCACAAAGTGCCTCTGCGTGACGTTTCTGCCGTCGCAGCGGCGTTGGCTCAGGAACGACTGCCGCCGATCAAGATCCGCCACATGACGCTCGAAGAAATCATGGATGCAGACGGTAATCCGGTGGAAGTTTTATTGAACGGAAAGCATTACGCGGACCCCGTCACCGAAACCCCGCAACTGAACGCTGTTGAAATCTGGGAATTAGACAACCTGACGGGTGACACGCATCCGATCCATTTACATCTGGTGCAGTTCCAATTGCTAGACCGGAAGCGCAAAGCTGACGGCGGCTACACGGCGGTCGATCCAAATGAGTTGGGATGGAAAGATACCGTGCGCTGTCCGCCCGAGCAGATCACGCGAATTATTGCGCGTTTTACTAATTTTACCGGCAAATTCGTGTGGCACTGCCATATGTTGGAACACGAAGATCATGACATGATGCGGCCGTTAGTCGTTAAGCCGTAAAACGAGATGTCACCTGCTTAATATGTCGCTATCCGCCCAAATAATGCAGTTCGGGTAGCGCGTCTTTTTATTAGACGCCCTTCACACAAGTCCCTCTCAGCCAGGCCGACATACTCTCAGCGAATGATGTAAGTGCGTTTCACCAACGCCGTGGTTCGTTTCACTTCGCAGAGGCTGTCATGACCACCGAATCATTAATTCAACGCCTGGAAGAACTCAAGGCCAAGCAAAAAAAGATCGACGCCGCATGGCGCAACACCGGCGACAAACCGTTGCTGGAATTTTTTGTCGAGATCATTCCTAAAACGCTCAACTGCGAGCGATGCAGTATTTTTGTGCTGGACCCGCAATCAGACAATATTTGGGTGCAAAGCGGCACCGGCCTGAAAGAAAGGCAGGTCGCGGTACCCCGTGGCGAATCGCTGGTGGGCCAGGTGATTTCAAGTGGCGAGACCCAGCTTGAATCCGACATGGAAAATCGCGCGGGTTCGCACGAATGGGTGGATATGCAAACCGGCTACATGACGCGCAGCGCGCTGTGCGTACCGGTGCGGGGCGCTGCTCCGGGCCAAGTGAACGGTGCAATCCAGGTGTTGAATAAACGCGGTATGAAAACGTTTTCCGAAGATGATCAAAAAATACTGGAGCGCCTCGCTTTTCATATTCAGATGAACATCGAAAATATTTACCTGCATCAACAACTCGCCAAACTGCTGGGCGATACACGCAAAACGATTTCTGCGCTGGAAAAGCGCATCGCACAACTTGAACATTAATTGACTGTCAGCACCTCCCAAGCCGTGTAAAAAATTACTGTAGCGATACACCGCGCGCAGCGTTAAACGCGAGGTTTTGCGCGATTTGGCGCAGCAGGTGTGACGCGCTGGCAATTCTGCCAATTGATTTTGACTCCGACGATATTCATAGCGCTCGAAGTTATTAAAGCGTAGTCGAACTTCCCTCGATATCCCCTCTGACAATGCCGACGTGATGGTCGTGCACGCTGCCTGCCTCGCGTGCGAGTTAGTCGAAACATCCGCAGCACCGACTGAATAACTGAACACTGAACTGGAACGAGAGAGGAGTGACCATGAAAAAAATTATTCCCATGTTACTGGCATCAAGCGTCGTCGGTTTGAGCGGATGTGGCGGTGGCACTACTGAAACAACCACCGGAGGTGGCGGTAGCAGCGGCGGCACGGTGGCAGGACTCGACATGCCGGTGACCTTGAGCGTGGTGACCGCGAAAGAAACCACCATGAGCGGCCGGCAAGTTGCCGCGTTAAATGTGAATTACGCAGCGGTCATCGCGGCGCTCACCGACCTCAGCAGCGACTACACCACCGATCCACAAAACAAGTGGGTGCATGACCGCGCCTTGGAACCGCTGGATGAGGTGAATAATATCCTGTGCTACATCGGCCAAACTGGCGCGGAAAAATTAGTCAACAAGACCTACATCGCACTCATCGACGCGGCTAGCTGCGAACGGAGTGGCGGTGGCGGTGGCGGACAAAACCAATCCAGCGGCGGCGGCAAAACCGTGCAAATGGAAAAGTGGACGGTGCAGTCCACGCGCGCCGACAACAGCTCGCCACAAATCGTGCGCATCTGGGCGCCGAGTGGCGGCGACGGTGGCAGTAACCGGCCACCCACGGAGATTCGCGCCGAAATCACGATTACCGAGGGCGTCACATCGGCTAACCCGTTCGGGAAATTCGTATTGAATTTCCAAGGGGTCACGACGAGTGCTTGGACTTCACCGATGGGCGGCTTCACCGTTCCAGCGGGCACCGCCGCAGAGAAAGGCACATTGAAAACAGTAGCCACCAGCGACGGAAAAATTGGCTTTACGATGTATCAAGAATCGATGGATGGAGGAAAACGGCAGGTCAGCGTGGTCGCTGCGACCGATCAATCCAGTGGCGTGGCCTTCACCGGCGGCAAGGAATTCCAGTTCGATAAGACCGCTAACGGTGGCGCGGGTGCAAACGTAGCAGTGGAAAAAGCCTTCGCCGTGGCATTCGACGCCAGCCATGTGCTGGTAAAGCGCGACGTGACCCCCGTCAGCAATTTGAGCCTGATCAGCAATGAAACCGAAGGAGCTGATAGCACCAATCCGGCCGCCTGCCTCGACCGCACCAAGTTCAATCGCAACGTGTGGCGTTACAACTTGTACAACGTCGGCACCGGCGCGCGACTGGCACTAAACTCCGGCTTCCCCTTCCGCTGGGATAGCAATAGCGACGGCTCCATCGACAGCTTCGGCTATGTAAGCTATTGGGGTGTCTGGTCGGAAAAGACACCCCCAGGCGGCTGGAACGGCACCTCCATCACCAAAGAGTCTTTTGGATCAACGGCCGCCCCACAGACCTACACCGTGACCGAAACCGCCGGCAAATTGATTCGCCGCGACAAAGCCACGATTCTTCTCACCGACCTGGATGGTCAAACGTTTAACTACTCAAAATGCGACATGAATGGATGCAGCGGACAGTTTATCGTCGAGTACGACAACAATGGATCGGTGACGTCCAAAGACGTTAACGGTAACGATACTACTGTCGCTGTGAGTGGCGGCGGCTTCTATGAAACTCTGCAACGTACCTGGAACCCAAATAGTCCACCCACCGACACCGCGTTACAGAACGGTCCCGTGCTCATCGTGACCGATCCAAGCGTGCAAGGTAGCTCACCGTTCCTTGGCATGTACTCGGAAGGCTTGGGCGGTCCGGTGAATTACAACGGCGGGGATCCGATGCAGAACGATCACGTAACTTTTTACAAGGAAACATTCATCACGGGTGCGGACACTGGATTTGACGCCAACGGCCAAATCAAGCTGGATTGCTACACGCGCTGCTTAATGCCGAATATCAACGATAGCCAATACGTCGATATGAGCTGGCCGTCAACCGCGTATTATCCAGACGCGCAAAGCGTTGCCACACCGGCCGCGCAATACGCCTTCGACAAGAACACCCTGGCGCTGACGGTAGCGGCGGTGGGCGGCAACACTTCGCATGCCGATGTCGGCAAAGTCGTGAAGCTCGCCACGGGCGTGCCCAGTACCCAGCAAGGTCAAAGTCAATGGGGCATCGCCAGCGATTCAATGGTGGTGGGCGGCGCTACCATGTCCAAGGTCTATGACAGTTGGAATCAACCCACAACATATCGCTGGGAAACTGGCCATAACTCGTGGAATAAGATGATCGGCGTGAAGGAGAGCGCTAGTAGCGTAGCCGTGAGTTTCGACAAGCCAATCTCGTTCTCTTACAAACATCTGACCGCCAACGACGCCAACGGCGACCCCAAGTTCAACAATAAAACTTTCCTGCTGAATTACGGCGGCAGCGGCGACCTCTGGGGCATTCCTTGGGTTGACGCAAGCGGCAACTCCGGCAACCCGGGACCTAACAGCGAAATGCGTCCGGCTTTCGCACTCAAAGATGGAATCCTCATGGGACCGACCGGCACCGAGTACGCGGTGAAAGGCATCGACATGGAGTTGAACCCGAAGTCGGCTACTGGTCTGTGCGGCAGCTTGGCGCTCAACCAACCCGCCGAGCCACTCCCGACCGCCGTGACCGGCACGCCGAGCAATACGACGGGAGTTGCGCCCACACCGGACAGCCAAGCTCCGGCTGCCATCGGCGGTATAGTGCAATAAGCTACAAACTGCCGCCGCAATGGCGGGCCCTATCAGCCTCATCCCTCGCGGGATGAGGCTTTTTTATTGCTGCGGCATTAACGTGAAATTAACCGGCCTGCGCGGCTTTTAGCGCAGGTCCGGTTGAATGTAGGGTTAGGTTGCATTTTGTAACTACGAAGCAATAATGGCCCAACGCTCATGATCGCGCCAGCGGCCACCGATCTTGAGATAGCGCGGCGAGTAGCCTTCTTGCGAAAACCCACACGCCTTAACTAAGGTTACTGACGCCGTGTTGCCAGGTTGGATATTAGCTTCGAGGCGATGCAGTTTCAGTGACTTGAAGGCATGGCGAACCACGGCTTGTAACCCTTCGCGCATGTACCCTTGACGCTCATGACCGGTGAAAGCGTAGTAGCCGACGTAGCCGCTACGAAACAAGCCGAGAACAATGTTGGTGATGTTAATGACGCCAGCGATGGTTTCGTTATCACGTCGGCAGACGAGAAAAGCGCAATTGGTGGGCTGTGCCATCCGTTCGATGTAGGCGCGAAACTGCGCAGGGTTGGCAGGAGCAACCGTCCAAGGAGCATGCAAAGAGCCGCTCTTGCGGACAGACGCTAAGAATTCGCGTTGGTCGGGAAGTGCTGGAGGGCGTATGTAGATGCGGGCGCTCATTGCAACCTAACGAGGGTGTAGAAAAACTACCCGAAATTGATTGAGGGGTGAAAACGAGGTGTCACAAAACCCCTCCCGATACTGAGATCGTCGATCCTGAGCGATTCTGCGAAGTCTATTTTCTTCAGCATTGGTTTGTGAATTTCCAAATTGATTAATTCTACAGCCTCAACGTTTGACATGAGGGGCGGCCGCAAGTGGGCGAAGCCCGCTTGTGGACGTCCCCTCGATGGAAGGGTTAGAGCACACCACGCTACCTCTTCGGGCCATAGCGCCTCGCATACTCCGCGGCGAGCTTGCGTGCCTGCTTTTCCTGCGCGGCGTTGAGGATCGTCAGGAGCTGGGCGCGATTCTTAAGGGCTTGCCCATCTCCGGCATTGGCCGGCATGTCGATCCAGGCGAACGCTTGCACGTAGTCCAGCGGCACTCCATGGCCTTGCGCAAACAACAACCCGTATTCGTTCTGCGCCAGTAGCGAGCCCGCCTCCGCAGCCTTGCGATACCAAAACGCTGCCTTCTCATAGTCTTTAGGTACGCCTGTCCCAGTTCGATAGGACTGCGCCAGATTGAATTGAGACTGCAAGTCACCCGTTTCCGCAGCTCTGAGCCCGTACCCGAGTGCCACTTTCGTGTCTTTGGGTACGCCATCGCCATTCGAGTACATGAGGGCAAGGTTTGCGAGGGACGGCGGGTAGTTGGCCTCGGCGGCTTCTTTAAAGAGTGCGACAGCCTTCTTGAGGTCGCGTTCAACTCCATTCCCCTGATAGTAGAGGCTTGCCAGCAGATGCTTGCCTGCTGGGTTGCCTGCACCGGCCGCTGCAGAAAACTCTCTCAATGCAACGGCATAGTTGCCGGAGTTATAGGCGGCAATGCCCTCGTCAACGGACGCAAGGACTGAAACGGACGTGGCGATACCAAGAACAAAGGTGGCGAGGTGACGCATGGTTGTTGTGGGCTCTAACGTTTGAGTTAAGCGGCGCGCTGAACAGACCACAGGAAACATGCAGCGCTTGCCGCGTCCGCCTTGAACGAAGGGTTAGAACGGTTTTCGGGAGAACGCCAGCACACCCATGAGACAAAACCGTGACCGACCCCAGCGCCCAACCCGACGCCCATGATGCTCACCAACACCCACACACTCAACTTGTTTTTTAGGTGAGAAGACAACCACGGCGGATGAACACGCGCCGTATGCAGTAGTGAACCTTTCAGAAGGCCAGTGCCGCTTGAGGCTTGCCCGTGACCCTCGCCTTTGTCGGTACGAACTTCTAACGTTAAGTAGACGTCCTAAAAGACGCTTTGTATTGCGGCAGCATGACGTACAAGGTTTTGAGGATCAATAAAACCCAATCTAAAACACAGGTCTAAAGTTTTAGTACCTCCTAATGGAAAATGTAAATACGTCAATCGCAAGTCAATGTGGAGACGTGCCAGGTGATGATAAATCCAGCTTGAGCCCTAACTTTCCGTTCCACGCAGCGTTTGCAGCGGCGGTTGATTCAGCAGCGAGCGCGTACCCAGATATCCGGCGAGCCCCACACCCAGCGCGCCGCCGCCGACGCCGATCAACCATAGCCACGCGTTAAACGTGTAAGGCACATCCAATACGTATTGCGCGAGCACGTAGCCAAGCAGCGTGGCTGCCGCGCCCGCGACCAGGCCCGCCAACGCGCCGAGCGCGGCGAACTCGCTCAACACGCCGGTGGTTAATTGCCAACGACTGGCGCCTAGGGTACGCAGCACGGCGCTCTCACGTTGGCGCTCGTCCTGGGTCGATTGAATCGCGGCGTACAAAACCATGAGGCCTGCAAGCAATGTGAATCCAAATACGTATTCCACCGCTTCGGTGACGCGCGCGATAATGTCGCGCACTTTGTTCATGATCGCGGACACGTCGATGAGCGTGAAATTAGGGAATTGCCGCAGTACTTCGTTGACAGTCGCTTGCTGCGATTCAGGCACGTAAAACGCTGTGATGTACGACGCCGGGTAGCGCTCCAGCAATCCCGGCGGCGCGACCACAAAAAAATTCACGCGGAACGAATCCCAGCGCACTTTGCGCAAATTGACAACCTTGGCACTGAAGCGTTCGCCCGCCACGTCGTAGGTCAATTCGTCACCGACGCTCACACCCAGGGTTTTGGCGATGCCCTCTTCCACGGACAGCAACGCTTGTCCGCGTGCAGCGTTGGTCCACCATTCCCCGGCCACCAGAGCGTTGTCCTGATTCTGCACTTGCTCCGCCCAGGAAAGATTAAACTCGCGCTCCGCGAGACGGCGTGCACGCTCGTCTTCCAGCGCAGTGGGGAGCATGTCTTTACCGTTGATAGCAACCAGGCGCGCACGCACCATGGGGAAAATCTCCGGCACCGGCAGATTTTTCTGTTGCATTGTGGCTTGCAGCGGCGCGACTTGATCGGGCTGGATATTGATGATGAAACGGTTGGGCGCGTTGGCGGGTAAGCGCCCTTCCCACGCGCTGAGTAAATCACCCTTCACCACGCCCAGCAGCAACAACGCCATCAAACCAATGCCAAATGCCAACACCTGCACCACGCTGCTGCGCGCGCGCCGTACCACATTGGCCAGGCCAAATCGCCATGCCACTCCGGCGCCGCTGCGCAAGGTGCGCAGACTGCGCACCAGCAGCCAGGCAAGAAATGACAACACCAGCACCGTACCGAGCACGCCGCCCACCACGTACGCGGCCAGCCGCACTTCGCCCGCTTGCCACAGCATCAACAACGCCAGCGCGCCAAACCCGGCCGCATAGGCCGAAAGCGTCGGCGCAGGCAGTCCGCCCAAGTCACGCCGCAGCACGCGCAAGGTCGGCACGCCGCGCAAATGCAACAGCGGCGGCAGTGCGAACGCCAGCAAGGTGATCCAGCCGGTCAGCAATCCAGACAGCACCGGCAGCCAGGACGGCGGCGGCAGATTTTCAACCAGCAGCGACCCAAGCAGATCGACCAGCACACTGTGCGCGACATAGCCCAGCAAACACCCGGCGCTACTGGCGAGCAGGCCCAGCCACACACTCTCCCACACGAACACGCCGGTGATGAACGACTGCGACGCGCCGACGCAACGCATGATGGCGCAACTGTCAAGATGGCGCTCCACGTAACGGCGCGCCGCCATCGCCACCGCGACGCCGGCGAGAATTACGCTGACCAAGGCCGCCAGGCCGAGAAATTTTTGCGCGCGCGTCAAGGCTTCACGCACTTCCTGGCGCGCGTCGGTGACGTCGACGATACGTTCGCCGCGTTGCAGTTGTGCTTGCAACACCGCGCGATAACTTGCGATCTGCTTGGCGTCGCCCGCGACCAGCAACTGGTATTGCGCGCGACTGCCTTCCTGCAACAGTTGCGTGGCGGGCAAATCGTCCAACCGCAACAACACACGCGGCGCGATACTGAACATGTTGCCGCCGCGATCCGGTTCGTAGGTAATCACCTCGGCCAATTTAAATTGCGCCGCGCCTAACGTGATCGAGTCGCCCACCTTGAGTTGCAGACGCCGCAGCAAATCAGCTTCCACCCACACGGTGCCAGGT
>JANMQQ010000176.1:0-2054 GCA_031370545.1 Gammaproteobacteria bacterium | reverse complement strand
GCGACCGCCACGCATACCGCCAGCAAGCTCAAGCAGCTTGGCAAACGGTGTGCCCATGGGAATTTCGTAATTACCGGGCCGCTCGACGTCGCCGCTGATGCTGAAGATTTTGGTGCCGCCGTTATTGGGTTTGCCGCACGCCAAGTACGCCGGGCCGCTGTTATTAATAATCCACGGCACGGCCGCAAATGTCTCGGTGTTGTTGATGGTGGTGGGTTTACCGTACAAACCAAAGCTGGCTGGGAACGGCGGCTTAAAGCGCGGCTGGCCTTTTTTGCCTTCTAGCGACTCCAGCAACGCGGTTTCTTCGCCGCAAATGTAAGCACCTGCGCCCTGATGATTGTGCAGCTCGAAGTCAACACCGGAGCCCAGGATGTTTTTGCCCAGCAAACCCGCTGCGCGTGCATCGGCGATGGCGGCTTCCATGCGCTCGAACGGTTCCCAGAATTCGCCGCGAATATAGTTGTAGCCGACGGTCGCACCCAAGGTGTAACCGGCGATGGCCATGCCTTCGATCAATTCATGCGGGTTAAAACGCATAATGTCACGATCCTTGCACGTGCCCGGTTCGCCCTCGTCAGAATTGCACACCACGTATTTCTGGCCCTGCGCAGTGCGCGGCATGAAACTCCACTTCAAACCGGTTGGAAAGCCCGCGCCGCCCCGACCGCGTAGCGCCGATATTTTCAATTGATTGATGATTTCGTCTGCGGGGGTTTTTTCGCGCAGGATTTTTTTCCACATCTCATAGCCGCCATTGCCCTGATAGGCCGCGAGCATCCACGGGCGGTCAAGATGGTTGTTGCGAAAACAGACTTCGTTGGTCATGGCTTACTCCAACTTCGACAAAATCTCATCCACCTTCGCAGGCGTGAGATGTTCATAATAAGTGCGGCCAATTTGTAACATGGGGGCACCGGCACACGCGCCCAAGCATTCGACTTCTTTCAGCGTGAAACGCTTGTCCGCCGTAGTTTCGCCGGTCTTGATACCGAGCTTTTTTTGCAGATGCGCGACGATGCCGTCGGAGTCATTCAACATGCACGAGATGTTGGTGCACACGCAAATCTTGTGGCGCCCGACCGGCTCCAGATCGTACATCGAATAAAATGTCGCGACCTCGTACACCGAGATGGTGGGCATGCGCAAATATTCCGCGACCGCGTCCATCAGCTCGTTGGTCAGCCAGCCGCCGTTTTGATCTTGCACAATACGCAGCGCCGCCATCACCGCCGACTGCCGTTGCTCGGGCGGATATTTCGCCGTCCATGTGTCAATCTCCGCCAACGACGCGGCGTCGATCAAATGCAATTTACTGGCTGTTTTCATTTGCGCACTCATTTCAGATTGCATTCAAAGGAAGGCAAGGCGGAGGACCGCAGACAGTACAGGTGTACGGCAAGGGCCGACAACGTAGTATTCCTTTGCATGCAATCTGAAATCACCGGTCGACCTCGCCGAATACAATATCTTGCGTGCCGATAATTGCTACCACGTCGGCTAGCATGTGACCGCGCGCCATTTCATCCAGTGCGGCCATGTGCGCGAATCCCGGCGCGCGAATTTTCAAACGGTAAGGTTTGTTGGCGCCGTCTGAAATCAAGTACACACCGAACTCGCCTTTGGGATGCTCCACCGCCGCATACGCTTCGCCTGCGGGAATGGTGTAGCCCTCGGTAAATAATTTGAAATGGTGGATTAATGATTCCATATCGCGCTTCATGGTGGCGCGGTCGGGCGGAACGATTTTGTGATCGTCGACCATCACCGGGCCAGGATTTTTGCGCAACCAGTCGATGCACTGTTTGATGATGCGGTTGGACTGACGCATTTCTTCCACGCGCACCAGATAGCGGTCATAGCAGTCGCCGTTCACGCCAACCGGAATGTCAAAATCCATGTCTGCGTACACTTCATACGGCTGCTTCTTGCGTAAATCCCACGCGAATCCAGAACCGCGAATCATCGGACCGGTGAAGCCAAGCTGCAACGCGCGCTCCGGCGTGACCACGCCGATGCCCACCGTGCGTTGCTTCCAGATGCGATTATCGGTG
>JANMQQ010000158.1:0-5947 GCA_031370545.1 Gammaproteobacteria bacterium | reverse complement strand
CCCCCGTTCCGGGCTTTTTTATTTCGCCTGTCACACGTTGATTTTTTTGGAGCGCGGCCATCTTGGCCGCTTTTCAATGCGGGGCGGGAGGTCCGCGCTCCCAGTAGCGTGCGCCATGCGCACGATGCCGTTGGGAGCGCGGGCTTCCAGCCCGCAAAGAAATGCGGCCAAGATGGCCGCGCTCCAAAAAAATCAACGTGTGACAGGCGAAATAAAAAAGCCCGGAACGGGGGGTGTCCGTTCCGGGCTGGTTGCTGCTTGGGTGCCCGTCCACGAGGAGGGGGGGAGGGGTAGAGCGAACACCCGAAACCATCATATCGTGGGGTCGATCTATGCTCTGTACGCTAACGCACGCTTAACTCATGAGCAATCCATGCCGACTGAACAACGCCAGCAGGCGATCCACATTGGCAGGAATACTCTCATGCAGCTCGGCGGCTTCGTGGGCGCCCTGCGTCTGACTCACGGCGATTTTCAAACTATTCACTAATTCATCGTAGCTGCGCGTGCCGTCGAGCAGGCTGAGCAAATGACGCGCAAGCGGATCAAGGTCGACGTCGATGTGGCGCACTGACGACACATGCCCGCGCGCAGCTTGCGCCTGCGCCAGACGATGCGCGTGCGGGTGTTGACTTATTTTATTTGCATAACGTTGGGTGCGCGGTGTGAGCATCAGTGCACGCGCACTGAACAGGCTGAATAATTCGCGCAGCAGCAGATTGCGTTGCTGCGCAAACGGCGCCGGAACCTGCCCGGTGCTTACCGCAAGCTCATCAAAGCGCAGCGGATTCGGAAACGCAGCCGCCAGTTGTTGCAGCGCAAGCTTGGTGAGCGGATGGCTCACCGCAAAATCTTTGCCGCTGGCCGACAGATAAGATTGACTACCCGGAGCATCCAGCTCTGCGGCATCACGCGGCGTCAAATAGCCAACCAGTCCATAGCTTTGCATAAAGTCAAGATCGAGCTCGCGTTGCAGCGTGCACGAGTCTCGACATAAAAGGCTGCGGCGAAACGGGCGCACACGTAAAAAATCCATGTACTGTTCCTGCTCAAGCAGATCGTCGTACTGCGCAAGCAAGGTCGCCGCCGTGTCGCCCAAGGTCGAAGGAAACATCGTGTACAAATCGGAGTCGCACAGGTATTTCAAGCCGTGCGCTTGCGCGCGCTGCATGAAGTCGCTGAACAACAGCGGTGCGTTGATATCTTCCAGATATTCGTGAAACAAATAGCTGCGCGAAGCCTTGCGTAGATGCGCGACTTCCTGCTTCAGCCAGTCCACCGACGGCGATTCCAGTCCGCCGCATCCGAAATGCAAAAATTCCAGCAGCTCTTCAGCGGCACGCAGCCGTGCACGCGGCGTGTGCAGGTTGCGGCAATGATGCAGCAGCATGTCGCGCAGCATGCTGCGGCCGCGCCAACCGGGCAGGGTGTTATAACTGATATAGGCGACCCCGTTGGGCGCCAGTAAGCTCCCGCATAATTCCAGAATGCGTTCCTGCACCGCCGGGGGCACCCAGGAAAAAATGCCGTGCGCAATGATGTAATCAAACGTGCCTAGAGAATCTGTCAAGGTCAGCACGTCGTGGTGCAGTAATTCGATGTTGGAGAGTTGCAGTTGGTCAATCAACGCTTGACCGGTGTCGACCTGCACTTGCGATAATTCCACGCCGACAAATTGGCTGCGCGGCAGATAATAGGCGAGCGGAATAATATTCGCCCCGTCGGCGCAGCCAAATTCCAACACCCGGCACTGTTCTGGATCAGCCGTCGGCAAACCGAAAATGCGGCCGAGCACGCACAGGTGATCGGGATGCGTATCGGTGATCGGAACAGCGTCGTAAGGGATTTGGTCGTAGCTGTCGAGCGTTGCGGTCATGATGGAAAATTCATGTGGTTTTTTTCAGCAGCCATAAAATTCCCGTAATGTCATGACCGTAGTCTTTGCGCAATACCGTATGTTGTTCAGCAAGCTTGACCAAGCCATGCTGCGCTTCAAGCTTGCGAAGGTAGGCGGGCGTGTGTGCGTAGCGGCCGCCGGCGCGCAGCGTGTAGCCGTCACCTTCGCCGCGTTCCACCGAAAAGGCGAACAATCCGCCGATCACCAATTTCGTTTGCACTGCGGCGAACAAGGGTGCGAGGTCGCCGAGGTAGACAAATACGTCGGCAGCCAGAATCAGATCGAAATCGTTATGCAAGGTGGCGGTTGCGTTGACGACATCGCCGACAATCAGTTGCCGGTAAATTTCCCGCTCGCGCGCACGCTGAATCATTTTCGGTGACAGGTCGATGCCCACTAACGATTTCGCGAGGTCGTGAAATAGCGCTCCGCACAAACCGGTTCCGCAGCCTAAATCCAGTACTTCCAGCGGGCGCTGGCCGATGTGCGGCGTTACCAGCGCGCGTAATTGACTCGGCACGTCGTAGCCCAACACGTCGGTCATGTGGGCGTCGTATTCGCGTGCGTATTGATCGAATAACCCGGCGACATAATTTGGCGGCGGTGCAGCGCGGGTATCGCCGACCAGCGCGGCGAGTTCGTATTCGGCAGCAGCGAAGTCTGGCTGGATGCGCAATGCGGTGCGGTAGTGTTCGATGGCCAAGTCGCGCTCGCCTAGCAGTTGGTAGACCGAGGCGAGATTTTTGTGCGCAAGCGCAAACCCAGGTGCGCTGCGCAACGCGCGCTTGTAGCTGTGCGCTGCGGGTCGCAACTCGCCCTGTGCCTGTTGCACGGCGCCGAGATTATTCCACGCATCGGCCGCGTCAGCGTCGAGCGTGATGGCATTTTGATAGCAGATTGCAGCATCGGTAAATTGGTCTTGAGCTTGGTGCCAGATGCCGAAATCGACATGCAGCGCAGCATTGTTCGGTTCAATTTGCAGCGCGCGTTGATAGTGGCGTTGCGACTGCGCAAAATCGCCGCGTTGTTGCAACAGCACTGCGAGTGCATGGTGGGCTGGAACGTAATTTTCATCGACTGCGAGCGCCGCATAAAACGCCTGCAATGCGGCATCAGGTTGTTCGGTCGCGAGCAGCACATGTCCGGAATTACAGTGAATCTGCGCATCGTGCGGATTGAAATGTAAAGCCTGCGCAAAACACGCGAGCGCTGCGGTGGATTCGCCCAAATCGAGCAACACGCTACCGAGATTATTCAGGGTGTCGCTGTCGTCGTGTTGCAGTTCAAGTGCGGCTCGATAACTGGCAGCGGCTTCTTTTAGTAAGCCGTGCCGCTTGTACGCGTGCGCCAAATTGTAATGATATGCGGCGTGGTGTTGATTCAACTGCAAGGCTTCGCGAATATTTGCAATCGCCTGCTCGCAATTGCCGCGTTGCAATGCTATCAACCCCAGCAAATGCCAGGCATCCGCGCAGGTCGGGTCGGCTTGCAACAGCGCGTGATACATTTTTTCGGCAGCGTCGTAATCGCCGCGATGTTGCAAGCGCAACGCCTCCTGCAAGGAAGGCGTAGAATCTATATACGAAGTTGATCTCATGCGCGTGTTTTTAGCACGCCAAACGCAACAGAGAAAGCCGACGATGCGTTATTCCGGAATTTTAATTTTGTGCGCGATGCTGGCATTCCCCGCCGATGCTGCTACCACTGAAAATGATGCGCTGCGCGCACACTATGGCGAGCTCATGCAGAACCCCGCCAGCAGTCCTTTTGGCATGCCGCTGAGTGTGCAGTCGAGCGAGCAAGACAATAAAGTCAGCGCTGAAATATACGCGGTGCTGGAGCAGCCATTTGCGGTGGTCGCCGAAACCCTGGGTGATGTGAACCGCTGGTGTGGATTTTTATTGCTGAGCGTTAATGTAAAGTCCTGCTCCGTGGGCAAAGATGCCACCGGCACGTTACTGACGCTCTACCTCGGTCCCAAGGATTATCAAACGCCGAAGCAGGCTTACGAAATGCGCTATCAGTTTCGCAGCGCGGGCGATGCACAGCGCAGCGAGACATTTCTCGACGCCGATGCAGGACCGTTGGGTACCCGCGACAATCACATTCACCTGGAAGCCATCGGCGTCGATGATCGAACGCTGATTCATTTCACCTCGGGCATGCGGTTAGGAACCATGAGTCGCATGGCGAGCTCCACTTATCTGGCGACCTTGGGTCGGAGCAAGATCGGCTTCAGCAGCGTGCCTGGTCCGGGTGGTAAGCGCGTGCCGGTCAAAGGGGTGAAGGCCATGATCGAGCGAAATGCGGTGCGCTATTTTCTGGCGCTGCAAGTGTATCTGGACACGCGCACGCTGCCTGACTCCGAACGCTTCGAGCAACAAATTCTGCGTTGGTTTGAATTGAGCGAGCGGTTTCACGCGCAGCTGTATGAATTACCGCAGGCGGATTACCTCACGAACAAACGGCGCGAGCGTGACAACCAGCTCGAACTGCAACGCCGCATTGACAACGGCAAGCCGCGTTATTGAACTTTAAGCAGGTGAATCGTTTGTCGCGCCAAGGCGTTTTCGTTACCATCCCGCAGCATGAACCTACCCCTGACAAAAACCCGTTTTGCACCGAGTCCGACCGGCTTTATCCACCTTGGCAATGTGCGTACTGCATTGTTCAGTGCCTTAGTTGCGGCGCGCGCGCACGGGGTATTTTTGCTGCGTATTGAAGATACCGATCAGGCGCGCAGCAGCAATGATTACACCGACGCGCTGAAAGAAGACTTGACCTGGCTTGGCATGCCCTGGCAAGAGGGGCCTGATGTTGGCGGCGAGCACGGCCCTTACCAGCAGTCGCAGCGTGCGGAAATTTATGCGCGCTATTACCAGATGCTGGAGCAGGGTGATTTAGCCTATCCGTGTTTTTGCAGCGAGCAGCAGCTGGCGCTGTCACGCAAGGCGCAAATCGCGGCGAGCAAACCGCCACGTTATGCAGGCACCTGCGCACGCCTGACCGCCGAACAGGTGCAGGCAAAATTGCTGGAGGGATTGCAACCCGCATTACGCTTTCGTGTGCCGCAGAATAAGAGCATTCGCTTCGACGATGCGGTGCGCGGCGAGCAAGTTTTTTCGGGCGCGGACATTGGGGATTTCATCATTCGCCGCGCTGACCGCACGCCCGCATTTTTCTTTTGCAACGCCATCGACGATGCCTTGATGCACGTCACGCAGGTGCTGCGCGGTGAAGATCATTTAAGCAACACGCCGCGCCAGATTCTGCTGCTCGAAGCGCTGAACCTGCGTGTGCCGAGTTACGGTCACATCTCGATGATCGTCGGCGCCGACGGCGCGCCGTTGTCCAAACGCACCGGCAGTGAAAGCGTGCGCGAGTTGCGCGCAAATGGCTATTTTCCGCGTGCAGTTGTCAATTACCTCGCGCGCTTGGGCCATACCTATGAAAGCAACGCCTACATGACGTTCGACGAACTCGCCGCAAATTTTGACACCGCAAAACTGGGCCGCTCGCCCGCGCGCCACGATGTCAATCAATTGATTCACTGGCAGCATGAAGCCGTCGCGAAGGCGCCGGTTGAAGACTTATGGAAATGGATGGGGCCGGAGGTGCAGCGGCTGGTGCCCGCCGAACAGGTCAACGAGTTCGTGGAAACCGTGCGCCCCAACGTCACCTTGCCGAAAGACGCGCTGCACTGGGCGCAGGTCATTTGCGGCGAACATCTGGTGATGAACCCCAACGCCCAGCAGATTGTGCAACAGGCGGGCAGCCAGTTTTTCGAAGCCGCGCTACGTGCCTGGGGCGAGCATCAAGACAATTTCTCAGCCTTGGCTGAGCAGGTGAAAAAATCCACCGGCGTCAAGGGTAAACATTTATTCCACCCGCTGCGCGTCGCCCTCACTGGCGAAGTGCACGGCCCGGAAATGGCGCGCTTGTTGAAGTTGCTGCCGCTGGAGGAATCCCGGCGGCGGTTGCAGGCATGTGTTAGCGGGTCGTAACCACCCCAGCCCGGCAACTGCTGGGGAGGGGAGGTGCGTATTTTAC
>JANMQQ010000116.1:0-8872 GCA_031370545.1 Gammaproteobacteria bacterium | reverse complement strand
CTGCAAGGGTGCAATGAGGATGTCCCCGTGGCTGATCCATTTGGCCCGACCCCGGCGGGAGTCACGCGCCTGCCAGTTGAAGAGCTTGATGCGACGACAAAAGAGGCCGTGATTCTTGGTGGGCGGTTGTATGACGACTGGCCGACCATAAGCAGCAAACCCCTTACAGGCGACAATCCGATGGCGGTGTTTTTTATGGGCTATGGGGCAACGCCGGCCGTACCGAGTTCGCCTTATGCGAGGTTTGTCGAGCCTACCGACAAGGCCGAACAATATCGTTGCGTAACCTGCCATGGATTTAAATACCTCGGGTCTGATTTCGGTCCCGGAGGCATCATGGATGCGGCGGATAACATGACGTTGAAGGAAATTCAGGCGGTGATTAAGGACGGCTTTACGCTTTCGTTCGGGACCGAAACCAAAACAGAAACAGTACATGACTTTGGAACTCTGGGACTGAGCGACGCAAAAATTGCTGAGCTCGCCAATTTCGTTAAATACGGCGTTGTGGATGTGGAAAGCTATTTTCATCCTTTTTCGCCAACGGGTAGTGCTCTTGGTAACGGAGATTCAGTAAACGGTAAAGCCCTGTATTTAGGTGCTGCCGGATGCGCGGGCGGCAGTTGTCATGGTACAGAAGGCAAGCTCATACCATTCCACGTTGTAGAGTTCGTTGGCACCATCGGTCAAAAAGACCCAGATGAAATGCTGCACAAAATTCGCTTTGGTCAACCGGGTAACGGCAAAATGCCTAACATTTATGCAAGCGGACTGACCACCCAAGACGCTGCCGACATCATGACCTACACGCAGCAATTGCCCGTGAAATGATTGATTAAACGACAACTGCAGTGATCGTCGGTAAGAATCGCCGGGGTAGGCCCAGGCGGCGGGCGGACAGCTAATGTCAACCTGAGCGCCCTATCGTCAGCCGGTAGCGAACGGATATTTGCATGTCCAAGATCTGCGGCGTACCGCAGATGTCTCATTGCAGTTTGAATCGTCCATTGGTGGCGATTCTTGACATTGGCTCTATCTGCCATTGTAGGCCGGAAATTGTGGACAACGGTGCTGCATCATCCGCCCGACGTCATCTACTCGAATGCCTCATCAAGCAACACCGCACGGATGTGTTTGGTAAGCATCGGTAAGTCGGTCTGCACAACACCCCAAACTGTGTCATGTCGGATGGTCGCGTACCCATGTATTAAAATGTTACGAAAGGCAATGATCCGCCGCACATCGGGAATTGAGCTAATGAGGACGCTGTCGATTCGGTTTAGTTGGTTTAATGCTTCCCCAATAATCTCAAACTGCCGTTCCACCGCTGCACGCAGCATTTCGTTAACCAGATAGTCGTCAAGCGTACGTGCTCGCGTAAAGTCTTCAAGTTTTCGGCAAGCATCCTGAATATCGTAAAGATATTTGCGGCTGTCAGGCTGCATACAACAACGCCCGAGTTTGGTTGACTGCGCGGAGGAAATAAGGATTTTGGCTTGCACCTTCCTCGACGAGATCCACTTTGCACTGAAAGAGATCTTCTAATGCCAAGAGCAAACCAAAGTAGGCGTCTGCACGACGCACTGGATTGAGGAGCTGAAATTCAACAAGGAAATCGAGATCACTGCGACCAGGCTCAAATTCGTCGGTCGCCGCAGAGCCAAAAAGCGTTAGCTGGCGAACCTGAAACAGCCGACACAATTCATCGAGCTCTTTGCGATGTGTGTTGATAATTTGATGCATCCTGTGACCACTCTTGATGAGCTCAAAGAATATCGCATAATCGGCGCGCGGCGTTACCCGTCTTATCTTTTTCAGTCGCGATTCGTGATGTTGCTGAAGTGAGGTTGCATGGCTTGACTTATAAAATTCCGGTTTTGAATGCGCGCGGCGAGTCACCGATCACCTGCCCGGCGTTGTTTATGCGAATACCTCATCAAGCGACATCGCACTGAGGATTTTCGTGCCCCACTGTTCAATCTGCGCACTGGTAGCGTGGGTGAGTTTTTCTTCGGCCCATGCGGGCAGCGCTCCAAAGCGCATTTGAAGTTGACGGTGGAGCAATTTCGCTTCGCCGGTCAGAATGCCTTTTTCGATACCTTTCTCGATGCCTTTCTCAAATTCCTGTTTCCGGATTTCCTGTTCCCACTGTTTGATGCGCGTCGCTAACATGATTTGTACCTCCGCAAAATCTTCGATGTCTTGGGATTCCAGTTCAACTCCCTTGCCGGGAGCAACCACCCGCCTGATCCAACTGATGAACGCTCGCCGTAGCGATGCGGGAATCTGTTTCTGCCAGTGCTCGGCAAGGTGTTTCACAATCGGCCGCAGCTCGTCGAGATTTTTGCAGTTCTCGATTTGAAACAATACGCCGACCAGCGATCCGGCCTTACCCTCAGGATAGCGGCTTTCGTCCACTAGACGACCGCCATGGGGGGCGGAAGTGCGGAAAACGCAGGAGCAGTTTTTCCGCTAATAGCGAAGAGTGGGCTGATACGACCACAACGGCGTGTTGCTGGGTAGCGCGATTAAATCTTTCATTTCCTGCACCGCGTTCCAACGGCTTTCGCCGTTGTATAACACCAACGGAAAAACCGGTGGCAGTTTGCCATTCGGAGCCAGCCGGTTTTCGCGGATCAAGTGCTGATATAACAACCCCACATACACCAGAGCTCGGATCGCCATCCAAGGATCAGGTTGTGACTGAAACTCCAACAGCAAGTACAGATAGACCTCTGAACCGTCGCGATATAGCACGCGATAAATTAAATCGCCGTCGCGACGCTCGAGCCCCTCGGCATGCAACTTCGCGTTCACGCGTTGCAGTGGTGAAATCGAGTTGCGCTACCCACGGCTCGGTGACAAAGCTCTTGAACAATTCTTCGACCAGCTCGCTCGGGATGCGAAAAAAGCAGGTGATAACCGCTGTCGTGTTGCATGCGCGGCAAGTATAGCAACGGCGTGCCAAGGCCAGCCTGATTTCATCGGTTACTCGAACGATCTATTTGAACTAAGCCTGCTGCACCCGCTGCTCTTTCACCTGCGTCGCGACCACCCCAAACGGCACCACCACGGAAACGCGCTTGACGGTAAACCGGCAGGTGTCAGCGCCGGTGTGCATGCATTGGGTTTCGGTCAATTTGAATTCTTCGCCAAAGTGGTCCGCCATGCCCGCAACGATGCCGCGTACTACGTGGCATAAGCGGCGTTGCGAGGTGTAGTGCAAAATGACTTCGTCGGCGGAAACGCGCTCGGCCGAAATCACCGGGGGTTTGCGTAACGGGTTGTGCCGGTGCAGCGCATCGTGGATGTAGGTGCCTGCGCTTTCGATGATGTCGAGGGTTTTGAAGTTTTCGTTCTTGATGTACATGTAATAAAACGTGATCAAGCGGTGCCCCACAAATTTGCCGAAGTCTTCAAGCACTGCTTCCAGCGGAAGCTTTAATGCTTCGGATGCTTTTACGGCGAGCGCGACGATCTCTTGGTCAGGATAGTCTTTCACCGGAAAGTAAATCTTGTACGGGCTTTGGCCGGTGGCTTTTAACAGCATCGACCAGGTCGAGCTGCCACCGTGTTTTTCAATGACATAATCACGCATAAAATCAAAAATCATTCCGTACATAGTGCATCCTTGTCAGTGCTGTTGGGATCAGGAGCATGGCGTTTGCCATGTCAGCATTTTATTCTTAACCAGCGATGAAAAAGTGGGGGTCAGGTTTGCACGAACTGGGCTGGCGTTGCGGCTCGCGCTCGCCAGATCTTTCCGGTAACGTCGCTGATTCGGGTGAGGCATTGGGAAGCGCTTAAAACCAGTCCAAAAAAACCTTAAGCATTCACGTGATGACGTCGTTATAATCATGAGCCAGCACATCGGCGCGCTTGCACCGCGCACAGTCAGGCGACACGGATGGTGATTTTTCCCTGCTGAGAATAAATGTTTGACATGAAAGCAAGTGGACCAAAATTGATTAAGCTGGTATCGGCACCGAGCGATGATTCGATTGCCCCCGGGCGTCGCCCGGGCCGCATTTGTTATGTCGACGACAGCCGCACATCCGCGTATGTCACCAAGAAAATCCTCACTGAATTCGGCTACCACGTTGATCATTTCAATTCCGCTGAACCGGCCATCGTGGCCCTGCTCGAAAACGACTACGACCTGTTGCTCACCGATTTGCTGCTGTCGACCGGCGGCATGAATGGCGATGATCTCGTGCGTTTTTTGCGCATGAGTGGTCACCCGAAAAAGAAGTTGCTACCGGTAATTGTTATCACTGGGTCGTCTGACAAAGACACGTTGCTGCGAATTTACGAAGCCGGTGCCAACGGCGTGTTGGTCAAGCCGATTACCGGCGATGAACTGAATGAGCGTATTCGCGGGTTAATCCCAGAACTTAGCCCGTTGCGTTCACAATCGGGTTATGCGTTAGAAATTCACGACGCACCTAATCAACCCTCGGCGGTGCGCAGCAAATTGCCGCCCCCGGCTGCATCTCCTCCCCCGATCAGCGCAGGATCTTCAGCGGGTGCCCGTAAAATTCCCGTGCCGCCGATTACGCCGCGCGCGCCCGGCCCGGTGTTTAAGCGTTCGATGCCCGGTGATGACAAGAAGAGTGTGATTCCTACGCGCCCGGCGGTTGCTGAGCCACCGCCTGTAAAACCCCGGCCTGTCACTGCGTTTGGCGCCAAGAAACACGCGCTGCCTCCGGTGTCGGAAAACGCAGCGCGCGATGCCGCTTCAGTGATTGCCGAGCTGCGTGCCAGTGATCATCAAGACGAAGATATTCCCACGCTCACCTTGTCGCTCGAAGATCCCGTGGCTCAAGTCCCGGTGGTCAAGCCCGCGCCGACACGTTCGGATGAGCTGCATCTGATTCCGGTGCCGAAACCTGCGGTACGCCCGGCGCGACCGGCGCCACCACCCGCTAAGCCGCCCGTGAATACGGTGTCAGCGGTATTCGATGCCTCTGGCGCACACGCGATGATGGCGGAGAAAGAGAAGCCGCGTGAACGCGCACCGACCCGTGCGCCCGAGCGCGAGTTACCCAGTGACAGCAAGGCCATCGTGACGGCGCTGGATATCGAGCAGGATTTTCTCCCGCTGCAGGACGATGCTTCGCAGCCGTCGATGAAGCGCACCGTGGTCGAAACTGTCAAACGGTACAAAGTGCTGAGTGCTGCGGCGCTGGCGTCGTTGCTGATCATCGGCTGGAGCGTGCTCAATTTCATGAGCAGCGGCGGTGCGTTAAATGTCGAGATCGCGCGTGCCGAAATTGGCTCATTGCACCAAGCCGTGACCGTGCCGGGCAAAGTCGTGAGCAAACTTAAAGTCGACGTCAGCCCAAGCGCGGCCGGGCAGGTGAAACAACTATTTGTCAAAGAGGGCGACAAGGTGCGCAAGGGACAAAACATTGCGCAACTTGAGAATGACGAAGTATCCAACGAAGTGAAGCGGGCAGAAGGCAATCTGCTGACCACGCGTGAAGAAACCGCCATGGCTGAAAAAACCGTAACCCGCATGCGCCGTGCACTGGATCTGGGTGCCGTGTCGCGCCAAGCGGTGGAAGAAGCGGAAACCTCGCTCAAGTCGGTCAAGTCAAAAGAAACTGCCGCCAAGGAGCAGGTGCGCTCAACCCGACAACAACTAGACAAGCTGATGGTGACTGCGCCGTTTGAAGGCACCATCACCACGCGGCAAGTGCAGGTAGGTCAATACGTGCGCCCCAGCGAGCCGATTGTTT
Organism: Gammaproteobacteria bacterium; assembly: GCA_031370545.1. Lineage (GTDB taxonomy): Bacteria > Pseudomonadota > Gammaproteobacteria > SG8-11 > SG8-11 > UBA6921. The sequence goes on along the minus strand of JANMQQ010000116.1, from coordinate 3,131 downwards.
CGGTGGTGGATTTGGGGCAGCGTGAAATAGAAACCAAAGTGGATGCCGCCGACAGTTCAGCGATCAGTAACGGGCAGGAAGTTGATGTATCTTCCGACGCATTCCCCGGGCGAAAATGGCGCGAGGCGGTCACGCGCGTGGCACCCTCGGCCAATCGTGAAACCACTGCCAATACCGTCAACGTGTATATCAGTTTAGGTAAAGAAGCGCCCCCATTGAAAATTGGCCAGCAGGTGGATGCCGATATCCGCATCGTATCGGCGGACCACGCGATCAAATTACCGATCGGTGCATTGATTCAGCGCAACGGCAAAATGTGGGCGGCGATCAGCGAGGAAGGGCGCGTGCATTTCATTCCGGTCACGACCGGCATGGAGGATTTAACTCACGCTGAAATCACACAAGGGATCCGGCCCGGGCAAGAGGTCATTGTGCCTAAAGGCGTCGTTCTAAACGAAGGCGACCGGGTGAATGTAGTGTCGTCGCGTTAGCGATGCTCCGCCTCTCCAACGCCTCGAAATCCTATCGCTCCGGCAATTTCGCACTACCCGTCCTGAAGAACGTTTCGTTATCCATAAACCAGGGTGAGTTCATCGCTATCATGGGGCCATCCGGCTCCGGCAAATCCACGTTGTTAAATATTTTGGGTTGTCTCGACACGCTCGATGCTGGCACGTACGACTTGTTTGGCCAGTCGGTCGATCATCTGGACGAAGATGGATTGGCGCGCGTACGTCTGAAATACATCGGGTTCGTGTTTCAGTCGTTCAACTTGATCTCGCGCTACAACGCGTTGCGCAATGTGGAATTGCCGATGGTGTATTCCCGCACCGCACCGAACCTGCGCACGCGTCGCGCCAAGCATGCGCTGCAACTGGTTGGGTTGGGTGATCGCTTGCTGCACACGCCCGCGCAATTATCCGGGGGGCAGCAACAACGCATCGCCATCGCGCGCGCCTTGATCAACAACCCGCATGTCATCATTGCCGACGAGCCCACCGGCAGTCTTGATTCGAAAAGCGGCCACGAAATCATGCATCTGTTTCAACGTTTGCATGCCGCCGGAAAAACCATTGTGGTAGTCACGCACGAAGATGCCATCGCGGCGTACGCGCAACGCATCGTGCGCGTGAAAGACGGCAAGATTGATCCAACAAAATGACAAGCATGGTTCCCAGCAGCGGACAAATCCGCGATGCGCTGTATCAGGCGACCTATGCGCTGCGTGATAATCGGCTGCGTACCCTGTTGAGCATTCTCGGCATTGCAGTGGGCATAATCGCGGTGATCATCGTCGGTGTCGTCACCAAGGGTGTACGTGAACGGGTGTTTTCAGAGCTGGAAAGTTACGGCCTGCAATCGTTCTGGATTTATCGCAAAGACCCGGCCGCCGGGCCCAATGCCGCAGTGCGTGAAGGCACCGGTATTGACGATGAAGATTTGCAGGCGGTGCACCTCGGGTGTTGTCCGGCGGTGTTGCAGGTGTCGCCGCGTGTGTATTACACCGACTGGAATGTGACGATACGCTCAGGCAACCGTTTTGATCGCGTGCTACTCGAAGGTGTCGATGTCACCTATGTTGACATTTCCAAGGACGTGATTCAGCTCGGACGCAATTTTCGCCCTGCCGATATCGAGTCGCGTCGTGCGGTGGCGCTGATTGGAACCAAAGTGCAGCAGGACTTGTTCCCCGAGAATCCCGATCCGGTCGGCGAATCGTTCCGGTTCAACGAAATGAAATTCACCATCATCGGCATGATCAAGGAAAAAAACCGCGATTTTCTCAAAAGCATCGGCGCAGCGGAAAACTACGATATCAATGATCGCATACTGATTCCCTACACCTTGCATCAGCAGATGCTCGGCTCCAAGGAAATACACACCTTGGCAGGCGAGGCGGTGGACGTGCGCTCGATGCAGGACGCGCAAACACAAATTGTCGAGCTGCTGCAACGCCGCCACAACAACAAGTTCGCCTACACCCCGGAGAGCATGGAAGGCTGGGTGCACACGATCGACAGCATCCTCACCAACATTTCGCTGGTTGGAATCATCGCGGCGTCGGTGTCCTTGTTGGTTGGTGGCATCGGCATCATGAATATCATGACCACGTCGGTGGTAGAACGCACGCGTGAGATCGGCATTCGCAAAGCCATCGGCGCGCCGCAGCGTGACATTTTAATGCAGTTTCTGATGGAGGCGGTGTTCATCAGCACCCTGGGCGGCGCGCTGGGGTTGGTGCTGGGGCTGGCGGCGAGCTACGGACTGGCGGCGTGGACGCACATGGACGTGATCCCGTCGCCGTGGATCATGCTCGGTGCACTGTTGGTTTCAATGACGGTAGGTGTGGTATCGGGATATTACCCGGCACGCCGCGCGGCGAGCTTAAAACCGGTCGAGGCATTACGTTTCGACTAGCAGAAATCAAAACGGCAGGTTAGTGCCAGTGATGAGCGCGCTATAACTGATGGGTGTCCCGACACTCGGGACGCAGTAGTTGCGAATTTTTACCGGCCCGATGGGCGGGTAAATCCAGACTTCCCCTTCGAACGACGCTGTACCATTTTGTCCCGGGCGCAAACAGGATGCCCGATAATCAAAACCAACCGTCGGGGCGAACCCGCTCGGATAATTCGTTACCGCGAGCGTGCCTGCATAGCGAATGTTGTAGGTTTCGAAATTACCCAACGGCGTTGTCACAACCTGAATTGTGCTGCTGGTAACTTTCAATCCAGGCCCGCTTTGCGAACTCGCGGTCATGGTGCCGATGGAGTTACACGTCGTCGCATTACATTCGCCAACGATATTGAAATCGAGCGCGCCGCCGACTGCACGATCAACACCGTTACCCACTTCAATGGGCGACCAAAAGATCTGGACTGGACTCGGCGCGGTAGCCGAGGTTAACGACGTGCTTTTGTTTGGCCAGAACATATGTGTTTGCGAACCGGGAATAGCGGAGCCGACGCCTTCGAACGCATGTAAAAAAATTGATCCGGTCGTATCCTGCTGGATGTATTGCACACCGGTGCCGCCGAGTTCTTCGAAAGCGAAACGTAGCGCCGAGCGGCTTCCCGAATCAAATGGCAATGGCAAAATCGAGTCACGCCAGCTCATTGTGAGACCACTGC
>JANMQQ010000139.1:0-1905 GCA_031370545.1 Gammaproteobacteria bacterium | reverse complement strand
CAAGTCTTCCGGTGTGCCGGTGCAGAGAATTTCGCCGCCTTTGTCGCCGCCTTCGGGGCCAAGGTCGATGACCCAGTCGGCGGTCTTGATCACGTCGAGGTTGTGCTCGATCACCACGATGGTGTTGCCGTGATCGCGTAGCCGGTGCAACACACGCAGCAGTTGCTCGATGTCGTGAAAATGCAGGCCGGTGGTGGGCTCATCCAGAATGTACAAGGTGCTGCCGGTGTCGCGTTTGGACAATTCGCGTGATAGCTTGATGCGTTGCGCCTCACCGCCCGACAAGGTGGTTGCGCTTTGGCCAAGGCGGATGTAGCTCAGGCCCACATCAACCAGGGTTTGCAGCTTGCGCGCCAGCGGTGGGACGGCGTCGAAAAATGCGCGTGCGTCTTCTACTGTCATTTCCAGTACTTCGTGAATATTTTTTCCCTTGTAGCGCACTTCGAGTGTTTCGCGGTTATAGCGTTTGCTTTTGCATACGTCACAGGGCACGTAGATGTCAGCCAGAAAGTGCATCTCGACCTTGAGCACGCCATCGCCTTGGCAGGCTTCGCAGCGCCCGCCCTTGACATTAAAGCTGAAGCGGCCGGGCTGATAGCCGCGTGCACGCGATTCTGGAGTCTGCGCGAACAATTCGCGGACCGGCCCGAACAGCCCGGTATAGGTGGCTGGATTGGAACGTGGCGTACGGCCGATGGGGCTTTGGTCAATGTTGACTACGCTTTCAAATTGATTCAGACCATCGATGGCATGGTGCGCGGCAGGTTCATCCCCGGCATCATGCAGAAATTTTGCCGTGGCGCGGTACAGCGTGTCGTTGATCAGTGTGGACTTGCCGGAGCCGGATACGCCGGTGACTGCCGTCATCAAACCCAGCGGGATCTCGACCGTGACATTTTTAAGATTGTTGCCGCGCGCATTGCGAATGGTAAGTACCCGTTTCAGGTCCGGCGGCGTGCGCCGTGCCGGGATTTCGATACGGCGCGCTCCGCTCAGGTATTGTCCGGTGAGCGAGGCAGCGTTGGCGTAAATGTCCGCCGGGGTGCCTTGTGCGACGATGTAGCCACCGTGCACGCCCGCGCCGGGTCCGATGTCGACAACGTGGTCGGCACTGCGAATCGCATCTTCATCATGCTCGACTACGATCACGGTGTTGCCCAGATCACGCAGGAAAATCAGCGTGTCGAGCAGGCGCTGGTTGTCGCGTTGGTGCAGTCCGATGGAGGGTTCATCCAGCACGTACATCACACCGACCAGGCCTGCGCCGATCTGACTGGCAAGCCGGATGCGCTGCGCTTCGCCGCCGGACAAGGTGTCGGCGCTGCGTTCCAGGGTGAGATATTCCAGCCCGACGTTGACCAGAAAATTCAGACGTTGACCAATTTCGGTAACGATTTTTGCGGCAATTTCACCGCGCGCGCCGGGTAGCTGTAATTCAGCGAAGAACTGCTGCGCGCGGCCAATCGGCAATGCGACCAGTTGCGGCAAAGTGTGATCGGCGATGTACACATGCCGGGCGCCAATGTTTAAACGCGTGCCCAGGCAATCTGGGCAGGGGCGCGTAGTGAGATATTTGGAAAGTTCTTCGCGCACTGCCGGGGATTCAGTTTCGCGATAACGCCGCTCCATATTGTTCACAACACCTTCGAACGGATGGCGACGGGTCACGTTGTGACCACTGTCCATCGAGTAGCTGAATTTAATTGCTTCGTCCCCGCTGCCCGTCAAAACCACATTGCGGATTTTTTCCGGCAGGGAATTAAATGGTGTATCCAGATCAAATTTGTAGTGCTTGGCGATGGCCGACATCATCTGGAAATAATACGCATTGCGCCGGTCCCAGCCGCGCACCGCGCCGCCCGCCAGACTCAACTCGGGATGCGCCACGATGTGGGCCGGATCGAA
>JANMQQ010000111.1:0-14852 GCA_031370545.1 Gammaproteobacteria bacterium | reverse complement strand
TCCAGCGGTTGGCGACGCCGCATAAGTGCGAATATAACGCCGCGCGCAGACCCGCGACCAAGTCGGGCAGCGGGTAACGAAAGTATTGATATTCGCCCTGTCCAAAGCCACGCCGCGCCATCACAACACGGCTGCGAAAACACTGGTTTTCGGCATAGAGTGCGGCGACAGAATCACTCTCTTGTTTGGACAAAAGCCCGCTGATGACTGCACAGCCTTGCGCATCAAGGTGCTCAGCAATGCCTGCCCAATCAAGCACCGCCACGCATTCGGCGATGGAAGAATTTGCGGATCCGGATGCAGTCACGGGCATTTGCATCGCATTATTCATTTGTCCGCTTCGCGCTTAAGCAAGGCACGCTTGCGTTCCACGCCCCAGCGGTAGCCCGAAAGTGTGCCATCGCTGCATACCACGCGGTGGCACGGAATAGCGATGGCGATGGCATTAGCAGCACAGGCCCGCGCGACCGCACGCACCGCTTTCGGTGCTCCGATACGCGCGGCGATCTCGGTGTAGCTGGCGGTTGAACCCGCCGGAATCGCGCGCAGCGCCTGCCAAACACGTTGCTGGAAAACGGTGCCGCGCACATCCAGCGGCAAGTCAAGACCGAGCCCCGGCGCCTCGACCCATCCGACCACGTGGGCCACCAGATATTCAAAATCTCCATCTCCGCCAATCAGCTCCGCGCGGGGAAAGCGATCCTGAAGATCGCGCACCAGGACATCGGCATCGTCGCCGAGCAAAATTGCGCACACACCTTTATCTGTGGCCGCGACCAGAATGTTACCCAGGGAACATTCACCCACGGCAAAACGAATCGCGGCCTGGGCGCCGCCAGCACGAAAATGGGTCGGTGTCATGCCCAGCACCGCAGCGGATGTGGCGTAAAAAGGCGCGCTGGAATTAAAGCCTGCGTCATAGATGGCTTCGGTCACTGTGCCGCTGTGAGTAAGCTGTTGCCGCAGCCGTTGCGCACGCTGCGCACCGGCATACGCTTTAGGGGTTACACCGGTGGCGGCTTTGAACACACGATGAAAGTGATAGCGACTCATGCCACTGGCTTGCGCCAAGGTATCCAGGCTTGGCATTAGCTCGGCAGCCTCGATGAGTCGGCACGTCTCGGCGACCATCTTTGCATACTGGTGCTCAAGCGACGGCCGATCAGGCTTGCAGCGTTTACAGGGACGAAAGCCCGCGCGTTCCGCGTCTACGCAAGTCGCGTGGAAACGCACGTGCTCGCGCCGCGCCAAACGCGAGGGGCAAGATGGGCGACAGAACACGCCGGTTGTCGACACGGAATAATAGAACCGGTCGTCGGTGGCCGGGTCGCGCCTGACCACCGCCGCCCAGCGTTCGTCGTCGTTGGTCAGCGGTGTTAGGGCGGCAGCATCTTTCATGGTGCTAATTCCTTGCCGGTGTTTTGAGCTCATGCGCGTATTCTAGCGATGCTGCCGTTGATCGCACTCTGATTCTTGCTGTTGAATTTTGCTGGGTTGGCGCATGAACGTTTGCGTCGCAGGCGGCGGTTATCCGGTTGCGGCCGTCCGCAAAATCCACACGCCGAGCAGGCCCGAGAGCAGTGGCGTGTAGTGAACAGCGCTCGCATACGCTGCGTCAAACAGGTCTGGATTGATGGCGCGGCCGTGCCGTGCGCGCGCCCACAAACGCAATCCATTGATGCGCCTCCCGCCAAGGCCATTGCGGATAAGAGCAGCCGCTGCTGTAGGCGTCATCGCCGCCGTGGGTTCGATGACGAGCAAACATCCGCCCGGTTTCACTGCCGCCAGTAGCGCATGCAACGCAGCGGCTTTGTCTTCTACCACTGCAAGCAACGATGCCGCAGAGATGACGTCGGCGCGCGGGGTCATTGCCGCAAGACTTGCAATATCGCCGAGCTTAAATTCTGCGGATGAGGTCGCACGCGCCGCACGCCGTTGCGCCACCGCGATCATGTGACGGTCGCGATCAATGCCGATGGCGTGATAGCCGCGCGCGGCGGCGAGTCGTGTCACCAAGCCCGGACCACAACCGACGTCGACCCATCGCTTGCCATTGCCCGGCGGTAATACCTCCACCGCAGCGCGATGCGCATCGTGGTAAAAATTCGCGCCTTGCAACCAGTCAAAAAGTTTGGCTGCCGCGAAGCTCACGTCGGAATTCCGGCCTTTTTTTGCTGCGGAAAATTGCCCAGCAACACAATAATAAAAATTATCGGGAGAAACGATGCGGTACTGACCTGCGCCAGCGTCACCGCGCCGGAGGAAACGTAATAAAGTGTCACGACCCAGTCGATGGCCTGAATGCCGATCATCGCCTTGATCCACGGCACGCTGCCGTAGGGATCGCGCGCCGCCAGCAGCATGCCGTAACCAAAACCCAGAAAACGGGCCGCCATCATGCCGAACATCCAACGCGTCCAGTCCGGGGCGGGCGCTAATCCAAGCATGCGGCCGGTTGCGTCCGGGGCAAACAAGAATGCCAGGCCGAGCACGATCTGCACCATGGCGATGAACCATAAGGTGAACGACAATAGTTTTGGGTAACGCATCGCTGAACTCCGGTGTGAGGGGGTTTCGATACCTTACCTGTGCCACTATACTTTTGTAAGTAGTTACCATTTGGTAACTGCATTGAAGAGGCGCACGCGAGATGGCAGCGAAGAAACGCATCACGACTGCATCGGTATGTGCGGACGACTGCCCGGTACGTAAAACCACGCAAATCATCGACGGCAAATGGACCACGCTGATCATTCGCGACTTGTTACCGGGCAAAAAGCGTTACTACGAGCTACTGGATTCGCTGCACGGCATCAGCCCGAAGATGCTGGCAACGCGCCTGCGTTTTCTGGAAGAGCGCGGCATCATCACCAAAGAAATTTTCCCAACCATTCCGCCAAAGACGGAATACCAGCTCACGCCGTTGGGGAAAAAGCTGCAAAAAGTAATTGTCGCGATGGGGGAGTTTGGTGCGAAGTTGTAGGCTGGGTAGAAAACCCAGCAATGACTGGCACGTTCTAGTGAATGCTGGGTTTATCAACCCAGCCTACAGCACTGCGCTGAAGCGCGTCACGTTGTTCGTAAGGTTGATAGTTAGGTTTTTTCTTGCTTTGAAATTTCTGACCAAACATGATTGCAGTGCAAACATTGAAATACGTCTTTTATTTTTATAAATGTAGTGGTTACGCTTCTATATCCATACGATTTATCTCCAATCTGCTCTCGAATTTTTTTTGAACCGACCCATCTATCGATTTCTTTAGAACCATTATGAGAATATTGGTGTGATCTGCAATTCGGACATCTCCGCCTAAGGAGTACGTTCCAGAACGACACACAGAACCAAAGCACGGAAACACCGTATAGCCATGCTTCCCAGTTGTATACGTGCGCATAGTCAAAAAAATGTACGCCTAACTGATTGCTAGAAAAATACCTGACAGCACCTGCAAGCACTAGAGCAACGAAACCAAAATTTAGTATATGTCCCATATCGCCCTCGGCGTGTCATCAATTTAAATCCTAGTAGTAAGTAGATGGATTAGAGCGGTCAGTCTAAATACTACGGTTAGTAAATTCCATCTTATCTAACTCCGACATCTCTTCAACGTTATTTCAGGCGTATCACCTACTCACCCCAACGGCTCAAACAACGCGCTGAGATCATCCGCTGTTAACTGCGGCCCGTTCTTGGCTTCCGGGTCGAACAAACTATCGGCCAATTCTTTTTTGCGGGTTTGCATGGCCATGATTTTTTCTTCGACGGTGCCTAAGGTTATCAATTTGTAGACGAACACGGGTTTGTCCTGGCCGATGCGGTGGGCGCGGTCGGTGGCTTGGTTTTCGACGGCGGGGTTCCACCACGGGTCGTAGTGGATCACGGTGTCGGCGGCGGTCAGGTTCAGGCCGGTGCCGCCTGCTTTGAGGCTGATCAGAAATAACGGCACGGCGCCGTTCTGGAAACGTTGCACCGGCGTTGCGCGGTCGGTGGTGTCGCCGGTGAGCAACACGTACTCAAGGTCGACTTTGCGTAGCTCGGCTTCAATCAACGCAAGCATGCTGGTGAATTGCGAGAACAGCAGCACGCGTCGGCCTTCTTCGATCAGCTCCGGCAACATGTCCATCAGCGATTCAAGCTTGGCCGACTGCGTAACCGCTTTGGCGGCGTCGAGTTTAAGCAACCGTGGATCGCAACAGGCCTGGCGCAGTTTCAGCAGCGCGTCGAGGATAATGATGTGGCTGCGCGCCATGCCTTTTTGATTGATCTCGCGTTGCACTTTTTCATGCATCGCGAGGCGAATGCTTTCGTACAAATCACGCTGGCTGCCCGCGAGTTCGACGCTGCGCAGGATTTCGGTTTTGGGCGGCAGCTCCTTGGCAACTTCTCCTTTGGTGCGGCGCAGCAGGAAGGGCGCAATGCGTCGTGTCAAGCTGTGGCTCCGTTCCTTGTCGCCGAATTTTTCAATCGGATTGCGGAACAGATGGCGGAACTGGCGCTCGTCACCCAGCAACCCCGGCATCAGAAAGTCGAACAACGACCATAATTCGCCCAAGTGATTTTCCATCGGCGTGCCTGTCAAGCACAGGCGCTGCCGCGCGCGTAGCTGGCGCACCAGCTGGCTGGCTTTGGCTTTGGGATTTTTGATCACCTGGGCTTCGTCGAGAATCAGCAGGTGGTATTCCTGCTGGCTCAATTCGGCAAAATCGCGCGGTAGCAGCGGATAGGTGGTGAGGATCAAATCGTAATCGGCAAGCTTGTCGAATTGCTGTTTGCGCTCCAGGCCGTGCGACACCAGCACGCGCAGCGATGGCGCAAAGCGTTCGGCTTCCATGCGCCAGTTCACCATCAAACTCGTCGGTGCGATGACTAGGCTGGGACGGTCCATGCGGCCGCTGTTTTTTTCGACCAGAATATGTGCGAGCGCTTGCACGGTTTTTCCCAGGCCCATGTCGTCGGCAAGAATGCCGGCCAGCTCGTATTCGCGCAAAAACTGCAACCAGTTCAAACCCTGTTGCTGGTAACCACGCAGTTCGGTACGTAAGCCGACGGGAGATGGCACCGGCGCAATGCCGTCGAAATCGCGCAGTTTGCGCCCCAGCTCGCGCAGGCGTTCGCCACCGGACCACGCGAGATGCGTGCCCAAGCTGCGTTCCAGTTCACTGAGTTGCGCGGCGCGAATTTTTGGCAGGCGCGCGCGCTGCGTGTCGTGTTGGTCAGTGTCATAAAGTTCCACCAGTGTGCTCAGGATCGAACGCAGCCGATCCACCGGCACCGACAACACGCGACCGTCGCCCAGATTCACCGCAATGCTGCGGTTGCCCAGTTCTTCCAGCCGTTTGGTGTTGAATTCGCGGGGCATGTTGCGCACCATGTTGACCAACACGGGTAACAGGCTGATGCGTTTGCCGTCGACGGTGATGCCGAGCTCAACATCAAACCAGTCATTGCTGCTGTCTTCAGTAATGTCGGCGTACCAGTCGCCGACGTTCTCGGCGCGTCGATAAGTAAAGCCGGGGTCAATCTGGATGCGCCAGCCCAGGGCGCGCAATTCGTCCACGCCGTGTAGCGCGAAATTGGTCAAGCGCTCAATGCGCTCCTGGCCGTGAATGGTCAGGTCAAAGCGGTGTTCATCGGGGACTTCGTAGCCGTCGCCTGCTTCCACCGGCTCAAAGTGCCAGTTCGAGATTTTTTCCTGCGCTGCGTGTTCGGTTTTGATATCGCGCGGAATATGCACCACGCGGCCGTTGTCCATGCGGGTGAGCACGGTGCGTGTGTCGCCGACATTGGCGGTGATGCCCTCGTAGTCGAACGACAGACGGGCGAGTTCGAGATCAACGCGGTCGGCATTGAACTGCCAGCGCTGGTAGCGACCGACGGCCAGCTGCGCGGTGAATAAATTCAGGCAGGGCACGGGCTTGACAATAACGCGTTCAATGCGGTCAACCCCGCGCGGCAGCGGCACCACCACCTGATTTTCCAGAGCTTTAAGCGCGTCGCGCGCGGTCTGCGCGAGCTCCGGGCGCAGCGTGGGTGCGGTTGCAAGTGCGGCGGCCAACGCGTCCGGCAGGTCCGTGCGCAGCGGGCCGCAGCGGTGTGCGGTGAGGTCAAGATACCAGGGCGGTTCAAACGACAGCACGACATCAATGTGTTCACCGATGCACTGCAAATGCTGCGCGCCGTCATTGCCCATGATCCATTCAAAGCGTGCGGCGCGCGGTTCGCCCAACGTGAGCGGGGGCGTTTCACTGTTGTCCCAATGACAGCGTCCGGTGGCAATAATTTCGCTGAGCAAGCGTGCGCCTTCGGCACCGACCAGGATCGGGTGTTGTGTGGAGGTCGGATTGAGTACGCCGAGGGAAATAAGCGCAATGCGATCCGCCTGACTTAGAAAGCGCGCCGCAAGCTGGCCATTGAACGGCTGCGCTTTTCCGTAAACGCCGTTTTTGAGGCGCCGGACAGTGACATTACTGACGATCAAGTGGGGTGGAGTAAAGCGCGTATCGAGCGTGAGGATATAAAGCAAGCGTTCGGCAATTTCGGCAGGCGGCAGCGGTTCTGCTGCGGGAGCCAGGGCGCCAACCACGCGGCTGAGCCAATCGCGCAACGCCGGGTCGGCGGGGGCGGGGGCTGCCAGCGTATTGTTAAATTCAAAGGGTGCCGGTGACGTATCGTGTTCCAGCGCGTACAGCAGCACGGCTGCCACGTGTTTGCAATTCGAGTGCATCGGGCAAGTGCAGGTGCCAACAATATGCGGGCGACCGCGCGTCGGGCCCGGCGAAATCTGCACCACCACCCGGTAAGGAGCGCGCTCGCTACCCCGCACTGAACCTGACAAGGTGTCGCCACCTGGCGCCATGGTGACGCTCAGCACGCGTCCGGCGCGTTGATAGGCCACGCCGCGTTCGAACGACGCGGGATAAATAGCACGTTTTACATCTTTCAAAGCGTAGGAGTGCATGAGATAGCTTGGGTATGAACCTGCAATGACAGAGCGGAATTATAATGCAAAGGCGAAGCGCGATGTTCGTTCGTTTCAGTTGGGGCTGAAATGAGTTATCGCTTTGACTGCGAAGGGTGGAACTATTCCTGCGGACTAAAATCTTGAGGACATGTTAAACAACACGCGATGTTGATTGCGCTGATCGTCAAATGAAACTGCGTTCACTTGCTCAAGCTCGATGCCCATGCGTAACCAGTCTTCGCCATACACTGCTCCCACGCCGACCATGCCGCTGTTGCTCTCGCGAGAGGTATCGAGCCGATTGGTTGAGCGATTGTAGTTAACGTCGACTTCCCACATATACATGCCCACGCGGCTGTAGAGGCGTGAACGCTCGCTGAGCGGTGTGGAAACATCCACGGCGAGTTTCAAATTGACGCGGCCACCGACATCGTCGTTGTTCGCGCTGGGGTGCTTGGCAAATCTTGAATTGCCGACATCAAAATAAGATGCCTCCATGCCAAAATATTTTCCCCACGCCATACCCAGCGCGTTGCGGTTTGCGGAGTAGCGGGTCAGCTGTTCAACACCGAGAGCTGAGGTAACGATTTCCAATTTGCTGGCTTCGGTGTAGGCGTTTTCGCTCGCGTCGGCCTGCGCGGGCAGGGCCGCTAACGCGATCAAAATAAATAGGCAGGAGGGTGTTTTGCTCGCCAAGGCATGGGTTAATTGAACGGCAGATTTGATACTGATCATGGAAAACCGCTGTCGTGAAAAATTAAGCTGCAAAATATTGAAGCTTAATATGCCCTGAAATGTTCCCGCAAACAATCAGGAAATTTACCGATCACGCAAGTATTTTTCCCCGATGTTGCGAAAGACTCAACACTCCTGAAGTGTAAAAAAAACCGCCAGTGAGATTTTATTGTTCGCGGCATGAATTGTTCAGTATCGTACGCGCATCTGCTGGTGTGTTTAATCGGCAGGGGTCAATGCGTAACTACCAAACGGAATGCGCCGTCTCAACAACCTCAATGGAGTCTAACATGCAAAATATAACTGCCTTTTTGCTATGTATGCTGGTCGGCTTGTTTTTAAGCACGAGCTTTGGCGCGGAGTCCGATCCGCAATTTCCCGGGCGTGATCTGTATCGGGAAGTCCCCACCTACTCGCTCGCGGACGTCTTTAAAAAATTTGACTCGATTGTGGTCGTCGATTCGCGTTCGCAGTATGAGTTCGACACCTTGCACATCAGGGGCGCGCTCAACATTTCGCTGTCGGATAAAGACTTCGATACAAGAGTACGCACTCTGCGCGCATCCACCGATAAGCCAATTGTGTTCTATTGCAACGGCGTGAGTTGCCATAAATCCTATCAGGCGGTGCGACGCGCGATCTTCCTGAAAGTGGACAACACCTTTGCCTACGACGCAGGCATTTTTGCGTGGGCAAAAGCGCATCCGGAAAAGTCGGTGCTGTTGGGCAACAGCCCGATTCGCCAGGCCGACATCATCGACAAAGACGCCTTCAACGCGCATCTGCTCTCGCCCAAAGAGTTTGGCAACCAGGTGGAGCACAGCAGCCTTGTTCTGGATGTGCGTGATCGCTTTCAACGCGATGGCATCGGATTCTTCCCGGGCCTTGAGCGTCGTGTTTCCCTGGATCAGGCGGACAAGATCGACAAGACATTGAGAATCGCAAAAAACGACAAGCGCCCGTTGTTGATTTATGACGAAGCCGGAAGTCAGGTGCAATGGCTGCAATATCGGCTGGTCAACGCCGGGGTCACCAATTACTACTTCATGCAAGGCGGCGCCAAGGCGTACTACGATATGCTGGATGAAACCAAGGGTAAGAAAGAGCGCTAACCATAATTCCGCAGCCTCTCCCGGCTGCGGAATTTTTTTTCTACAACGATATAAATCACACCGTGTATCCAGTCAGACGCGGGTCTGATCTTGCTTATTCATCCTGCAAAGCGACGCGATGAGTCTAATCTTCCTGTGCCTCACGGCGGTACTGCTGCTGGTAAACCTTGCCGGGCTGGCGTTGTTGTTGCGGCCCTGGGTGCCGCACTACGCACTGGCCAAAGTGGCAGGAGTCATCAGTTTCTGTCTGCTGCTATTTTTTGTTGAACACTTTATCGGCTTGGGACGACTGACCTGGCTGTGGCCCGTCAGCACGCTTGTGTCGCTGACGATGCTGGTTCGTTGGCGGGAAGAGATTAAAGCCGGTCTCTGGCAGCAGGAGCTGGTGTTTGCTTTGGCGTTTTTCGCCGCGCTGTTCTGGAAGCTGTCGTTCCCGGATCTCGACGGGCATTCCGAACAACTGACTGACCTGGCTTTCATCACCAGCTACTTGTCCGGCGTGACCCTGCCGCCCCCGGACTACTGGCTGCCGGATCACCGTCTTGACTTTTACTATTCCTTCCAGCAATACGGCGCGTCCTTGCTCGGACGCATCCTGGGCCTTTCGCCCGGTTACACGATGAATCTGGCGACGGTGCTGATGCTCGCCTTGCTCGCGAGTCTGGCCTGGAGCGTGGCAAGCCATTTTTGCAAGCCGCGTTGGCCGCGTGTGGTGCTGGTGTACGCGATTATGTTGGGGGGCACCGGGCTTGCACCGTTCACGCATTTTATTTTTGATCAGGACAAGCCCGGCTCGGATGGCGCGTTCACCGCCGTTACGAATATCTGGGCCAACGTGCGCTTCGCCGGGATGTACGACCACGATGTGGTCGACAACGCCTTGAGTCGTGCACTCTTTCCTAAACCTCCTGCCGACAGCGTCACCAGCCCAGAATTGCAGGCGCGCGACCTGCCGCTAGAAACGCTCAGCTATCTGACCGTACAAGGTGAATACCACGCCCCACAGGGTGGATTGCTGTTGTTATTTCTGGCGCTGACCTGTCTCGCACTGCTTGAGGCGCCTCGGCTAGACAATAACGCAACTGCGCCGGTATCGCCGCGCGTTTTGCAGTTGCTATTCGCTGCCACCGTGCCGCTGACCTTGATCACCAACGCTTGGGTGTTTCCGTTGCAGTCGATGTTGATGGGGGGGTGGCTGGTTTACCGATACGTCTACAAGACGCCGCCTGACTGGCCCGCCATCATGCTCGGTGGCGTTGGGACACTTGCCTTGAGCTATCCATTTATCAGCCATTTCGCGACGCAAGCATTGTCGACACCGATCAGATGGGTCACACCGCTGGATCACACGCCCTTCAATTTATTCATCGGAATTCTCTGGCCGGTATTGGTGCTGCTGGTGCTGGCGGCATTTTTAATGCGGTGCCAACGGCTCAGCGTTTTGCTGATCACGCTGTTTGCAATTCTATTGTTGTGCAGCGAGTTGTTCTTCGCCGATGACCCGATGGCGGATAAATTCAATCGCTTCAATTCGACGCTCAAATGGTGGTCGTGGATTTATCCGGGCGTGCTGCTCGGGGTGGGTTCGATGTTGCTAGGTGCCGGAGGTTGGCGACGTGCAGCTGCGGTGGTCGTACTGCTGCTGGTGTCAACCTTCAGTATTGACATGGCTGCCTATTGGATTTACAGCGACAAGCCGTCGCTCGGCAAATTCTCCGGTCACCACTGGCTGACCAAAGATCAGGTCGACAAACAAATGCTGGATTGGTTGAAGGTCGCTCCCGACGGCGTGGTGTTGGAAGGGCTAGGGGAGGGCGGCGCCTATATGTCAACGTCCGCGCTGTCGCTGTTCGCCGGAAAGCCAGTGGCCATCGGTTGGCCAAATCATGAAGCAGAATGGCGAGGTGGCCCGACCTTTATTCCAAGCTTTGCGGAGCAGGTGCGCACGTTCTATCACGGCACCCTGTCGGATGCGTCGGGTTGGCTGACGTTGAGCCGGATTCGTTATATTGTCTGGACCCGGCGCGACGAGACGCGCGACCCCACCGCCCGCAAGCGGATTCAAGAGCAAATTGGTCGTGCCTATCGCTGGAAGCCATTCTGGGTCAACGGCGACGACGAGCTGGGGATCTGGGTTCGTAACGATTGAAATCAACATCTGACTTGTTCAAGGAGGCCGACATGCATGTCACCCTCGTTCATATTGCTGTTAAAGCGGAGCACATCGAAGACTTCATCGGTGCAACGCGCTTGAATCACGAAAATTCAATTGTCGAGCCCGGAAACCTAAGATTCGATGTGCTGCAAGTTCCAGATGATCCTGCACGCTTTATTCTTTACGAGGCGTACAGCACGGCGGACGCCGCAGCAGCGCATAAGCAAACGCCACACTATCTAAAATGGCGCGATGCCGTCGCGCCGTGGATGGCGTCGCCACGCGCGGGAGTTAACTATCGCGGGCTGCTTCCGGTGGTGAATTCGCAATGAATCCATTGGGGAATTTCTCAATCGCGCGCTTGCCGCGCATTGAATTCGGTAACGGCGCGTTTACCAAAACCGCAAGTTTTTCCGCCCAATTCGGGCAGCGCGCGTTGCTGGTCACGGGTGGCCGTTCGTTACGCGCCACGCCGCATTGGGATGCGCTGCAAACGGCGCTCAAAAAAAATAAAATGTCATGGGTGGATACCCAGGTCCGCGATGAACCTTCCCCGACGTGGGTCGACACGATCACCGCGCAACTGCGCGGCGAGCGTATTGACGTAGTCATTGGTGTTGGCGGCGGCAGCGTACTTGATGCGGCGAAAGCGATAGCCGGGTTGTTACGTGTCGATCATTCCGTCATGGATTATCTCGAAGGTGTCGGTCCCGAGCTGCCGTACGAAGGTCCGAGCGTGCCGTTGATCGCAGTGCCGACCACCGCAGGCACCGGATCGGAAGCGACCAAAAATGCCGTGCTCAGCGTGCAAGGCGCGGCGGGTTTTAAAAAATCGTTTCGGCATGAATTGCTGGTTCCGCACTACGCCATCGTCGATCCTGATTTACTCACGACCTGCCCCCCTGAGCTGATTGCTGCCAACGGCATGGATGCATTGACGCAACTGGTCGAATCGTATGTTTCGACCAACAGCAACGTGTTCACGGATGCGCTGGCCTGGGACGGCATCGTTGCTGCCTGCACCGGTCTGCTGCCGTGGTACGAACAGGGCGCCAGTGCGGAAGCAGCGCGTGCGCGCATGGCGTACGCCGCGCTGATCTCGGGCATCACCCTGGCGCAAACCGGATTGGGTTCGGTGCATGGACTGGCGTCGCCGCTGGGCGCATTTTTTCCCATCCCACACGGTGTGGTGTGCGGCACGCTGTTCGCGACCGCCACGCAAGCAAATATTCTCGCGCTGCGCCAGCGCGAGCCGAACAGTGTTGCGTTGGAAAAGTACGCGCGCGTTGGGCTGCTGGTCACAGGTGAGGGGAAGATTGATGACGCCGCCGCATGCGATGCCCTGGTGTGCCGGTTGGAAGCATGGACGCAGCAGCTCAATCTGCCGCGCCTGTCGAAGTACGGAATGAGCTCGACAGATATCACCCGCGTGGTCGCGAATTGTCGCGGCTCAAGCATGAAGACCAACCCGATTGTTCTTACCGACGCGGAAGTTGCAACGATTCTGGTCGAACGATTGTGAGGCTGTCCATGACCGCCGCGATTATTGAGATGCAATGAACTACATCCACATCACTTTTTATCTGGCGTTGCTGTTGCTCAACCTTGCGGGCTTGACATTAATCACCTGCCGCTGGATACCGCCATTTGCGTTGGCCCGTTCGGTCGGCATTCTCATGCTGTGTGTCGGCCTGTTTTTTATCGAGCATTTTATCGGGTTGGGCCAGCTCACCTGGCTGTGGCCGATCACCAGTGTGGTTTCTGCGGTGCTGCTCTATCATCAGCGCGCGGAACTCGTGCAGTCCGGTTTCTGGCAGGCTGAAGGCGTATTTCTGGGCGCGTTCTTTTATGTGTTCGCCTGGCGATTTTCGTTCCCAATGATTTACCCGTCGTCGGAAATGGTGACAGATCTTTACTTTATCGCCAATTATCTCGACGGCAGCACCCTGCCGCCGCTGGATCACTGGTATCCGCCGCATGTGTTCAACATCTACTACGCGTTTCAGCATTATGGCGCAGCGTTGCTGGGGCGAATTTTTGGGTTTGATTCTGGTACCACATATAACATCGCCTTTACGTTGTTGATGGCACTGCCGGTGACATTGGTCTGGGAACTTGCGGGCCGCTATGTGAAAAGCACTCTGGCGAAATGCCTGTTGCTGGTGGCCTTGGTCAGCGGAGGCACCGGAATTTCTCCTTTGGCGCATCTGCTGATACCAGGTATTGACAATACCGCGTCGGATGAAAAACGGGATGCCGATGCCCGCACCCGGGTGATCATGAGCCAGCGCTTTACCGGCGTTCTGGATAAAGAAATCAGCACCGACTTCGGCAAGGCGCTGTTCCCACCACTGGCTCCCGAGCAAAAACCCACGCCGGATTTTGAACCGCGCGAACTTCAAATGGAAAGCTACGGTTACCAGATTTTCCTCGGCGATTATCATCCGCCGTTGGGCAGCTATTTCTTGTTGGTGTTGGCGCTGGCGTTGATCGCTGCCATCGAAACCCAGGCGGTCGGCCGCGTCGGCCAGGCGTTACTTGCGGGGACGGTGCCGGTGGTGCTAGTGACCAACAGCTGGGTATTTCCGCTGCAAGGTGTGTTGTTGCTGGGCTGGATCGCCTACCGCTATTGGCAGAAAAATCCACCCGAGTGGAGCTGGGTGTTAGGCGGCGGGCTGCTGGCGTTGGCATTATTTTTTCCATTTCTGAGTGGCTTCGCTGTGAACGCTCCAGGTGCGCCGATCCGACTTGTCGCCGCCACTGATCACACGCCGCTCAATCAATTCATCGGCCAGCATTGGCCACTGCTGGTGCTCATCGTGCTGGGTTTGTTCGAGCCGACCACACGCAAACTCAGCGTTGCGATGGCGCTCACATTTGGCCTGTTATTACTGATCTCCGAAATTGTCTATGTCGACGACCCCACCGGTGATAAATACGAACGCTCCAACACCACCATGAAATGGTGGGGCTGGATTTGGTGCGGCGGAATCGTCAGCTTGGGTGCATTGTGTCTGGGCAGCGCAGCGCGCGCCATTCGCTGGACAGCCACCGTCACACTGCTGCTGGTGAGCTTCTATGCCTACGAC
This sequence comes from Gammaproteobacteria bacterium, assembly GCA_031370545.1. Taxonomy (GTDB): domain Bacteria; phylum Pseudomonadota; class Gammaproteobacteria; order SG8-11; family SG8-11; genus UBA6921. The sequence continues at coordinate 799 of JANMQQ010000111.1, read as the reverse complement.
ATTGGACGTTCGTTCATGATCACCGGCAAAAGTGATCTGGGTCATTTGTCCGGACACCATTGGATGACACAAGACCCCACCACCAAAGCGGTGATCAACTATCTCGAAGATGCACCTCGCGGCATCGTGCTGGAAAATGAATACGGCTACGCCTACACCAACACCAGCCTGTATGCGCTGTTCACCGACAAACCAGTGTTGCTGGGCTGGCCGATCCACTTACTCACCTGGCGCGGTGACGTGCCTGACGTGTGGGCGCTCAACACTCAGATTATTGAATTTTATAAAGGCGATCTGCGCGACAGTCTCGATTGGTTGCTGCTCAACAACGTTCAATACATCGTGTGGAGCGCCACCGAAAACGACAAAGATCCCAAAGGCTTCGAAAAAATCCAGCAACAGATCAGCAGCCGCTATACCTGGAAGGAGTTCTACGTTGCGGGCGACTACCGTGTCGGGTTGTGGGTGCGCACGTCATGACATTAAAATTGTGCTTCGACTGGTAAAGCGAAAAACCTGATCAAGATGAAAATCTGCAAATTGTGCATCGTCAGCGGCCAAGTCCAAGGCGTCGCCTACCGCGCAACCACCCAGCGCCAAGCGCAAGCCCTGAATGTCACCGGCTACGCCAAAAATCTTCCCGACGGCAGCGTTGAAGTCCTCGCCTGTGGGGCCGAGCTTGACGTTAAAATGTTATGCGACTGGTTGTGGCAAGGGCCGCGTTTGGCGCAGGTTAGTGAGGTGAAATGCAGCGATGTGGCAAGCCAAGAGCTGAGTGGGTTCCTCGTACAATAGGGGC
>JANMQQ010000078.1:0-8609 GCA_031370545.1 Gammaproteobacteria bacterium | reverse complement strand
ATAATTCGTAATTCACAATGACTTGAGATGAGTTCATTTACGCACGCAGGGCCATCGGTTGGATGCGAATTACCCGTTCTTGGGACGTATGCCATCCCACCCGGTTTTTAATTCAGTCAGCAGGCGCGCCACTTCATCCAAAATGGCCAGATCATTGGTCAAATTGGCAGTCACCAAGCGAAGGGCCATGTAGTCGTATAACGAAGATAAATTCTGCGCTAACTCACCCCCGGCTTTTTTATCCAAGCTGGCATTCAATCCTTCGCCGATGATGGAGATAGCTCTGGAGATCGCCCCGCCCTTGGCTGCTATCTCATTACGTAAAATACCTTTCTTTGCCCGCGCAATTTCACTCAGGGCGCCTTCAAATAACAATGAAATCAGCCGATGGGGACTGGCGCCCAGTACATCAGATTCGACGCCCACTTTTGCATAGGCTTTGATTGCGGCAGATGTTTCCACGATGGTGTTTCCTGAAGTTAAATTCTAGCCAAGTTGCCGGGATAAATAGCTACTGGTCTGACTCATGCTGCTGAGCATGACATTTAGATTACTAAAGGTCGTACGGTATTGCTTTTCAAGATTCGTCATGCGCAGTTCCAGCGTGTCACGCTGCTTGCCGATCTCTTTGATGCTGTTATTCAGTCCGGTGGTTTTAGTAGCAAAGGTGCCATCAACAGCCAAGGCCGTTTTTGCCCATGCTTCAAACTTGGTGGCGTAACCGGTTGCCGAATTAAACAATTGGGCAACATCATTGAAATTGGTACCCATGGCACTGCTGAGCTTGGCGCTGTCCAGTTGGAGTGTGCCCGTGGCTGTAAAGCTGAGACCCGCGTCAAAGAGCTGCGTCAAGGTGCCACCGGTCACCGCAGCCGCTGCAATGTTACGCAGTTCGGTCTGGATGGAGCGCAAGGTGGCATCGCCTTCTAAGGCCGACTTGGATTTGTAAGCAGAAGAATTTTTCGCGGCGCTATAGACGTCGTTGTAGGCCTTAACAAAGGCCGTTACCGCATCGGTCACCGCCGTCGTGTCGCGAGCGACCGTCAGTGTGACGGGTGCAGTTGTAACCTTGCTCAGTGTCAGCGTCACACCATTTATAGCATCGGTGACACTGTTGGAAGTTTTGTTAATCGCGATCCCGTTGACCGTGAAGTTAGCATTCTGTGCAGCAACGTTTTGGACCAAATGTTGCGCGGCGGGCAGACCGCCAGGATCATGCGCCAACAAAGTGTTGATGGTGCCATCGCCGCCGCTGGTGGTGATTTTTAAGCTCTTGCTTATACCCGAGCTGTTCGAAGACAGCGCGAGACGATAGGGTGTGCCGCTGCCATCGTTGACGATGCTCGCCGTCACACCCATCGCGGCGGTGTTAATCGCATCGCGTATCCCAGCCAACGTATTGTTAGTGCCATCAATCGTGATGGAGGGGATCGCGACGCCGTTGGACGTATAGGTCGCGCCGCTGTAAACCCCACCGGTCAGCGTGCCACCGCTGATGGTGCCAAAATCGAAAGTGACCGTGGTCGCAGCACCATTGCTGATCGCTGTGCTGCTGCTGGTACGTCCGGCTGCGACCAGCTTTTGTGACTGCGCCAGACTGGTCACTTCCAAAGCATACGTACCCGCCACCGCCGTGCTACTGGCCGATGCGGAAAAAACTGTGGTATCGGAAGCCGTCGCCTTGAATGCCGACAAGCTGCTCGAATTCGAACTGCCCAAGGCTTTCACAGCGGTTTGAAAACTGTCCACCTTGCTTTTGATGAGACCTAGCGCGGTAATCTTTGCCTGGACGCCCGTTTCCTTAGTGGTAAGCCGGGTGAGCGGCTGACGTTCAACCGTCATCAATGCCGTGACGACCGCATTGACATCAATGCCGGTCGATCCTGAAATGGGGGTACTTACCATGCGCCTGCCTCCCGAACCTAAGCTTCTTGCTTCAACAACAGTCCCTGCCGCTGCTGAAATTGGTCAATTGAGCGTGAAATTGCCAAAGTTTCTTCTGAGGGAATTTGACGAATCAACTCGCCGGTTTGCGTATCCATCAATTTGACCACGGGTATTTTGGTATCGGTGTCCACGCTGAATTGCAGGCTATTGTTGGACTCACGCATGACCTGATTGATAACGGCCACTGCATGCTTTAATTGTTCAGGAGTGACGGTGATTTGTGGCGGCTCCACGGCCGCTACGGGTTTGGTTTTTAAATAGTCAACAATGACACCCGGTACAGCCGGGTTGGTATTAGTATTCTGGATAATCATGTCTTATCCACCTCACTTTAAAATGCCCAACTGAATCATCAGTTGGGCATTAATTACAGACCTAAAATTAACGTAACAGGCTCAGCACCGTGTTGGGCACTTGGTTCGCTTGCGCCAGCATCGCGGTACCCGCTTGTTGCAGGATCTGGTTGCGGGTCATATTGGTGGTTTCCGCAGCGTAGTCGGTATCCATGATGCGGCTGTACTGAGCCGACAGGAACACGGAGGCCGCCTGCAGGTTGGCAACGGCAGATCCAAAAGTCGCCATGTCGGCACCGAAGTTGGCGCGTGCGGTAGATGAAGCGGTGATATCTGTAGTGATACCAGCAACGGTAACCGCAGTAGGGGCGGTAAGCGCAACACCGACACCTGTGACCGTACCGCCAACATCATTCACCACCACAGCACCGGTGGCCGCAGTCAAACCCGCAATACGTAAGTTTTCAGCGAGCAGCGCGGTAGTTTCAGCACCCGAAGCCGTGCCACCGAGTTGTACTGCAATTTCATAGAGGCGTTGCAAGTTCTCGGTGACTTGTCCGATGTAACTATCATTGGTTTGTGCTTTCGAAATGCCGTCGCTGGCGTTGCGGATAGCCTGATTCGTGCCGCGCACCTTGCTATCAAAACCTACGGCAAGACCCAAACCAGTCGGGTCGTCCTTGCCGCTATTGATACGCAAACCGGAAGACAGGCGCTGCATCGCGGTTTGCAGATTATTATGTGATTTGTTCAGAGCTTGCCCGGCGAACAGGGCTGAAACGTTGGTGTTAATGACTTGTGCCATGGTGAATTACCTCAAAATTTAGTTAAGTTGCGAATAAGTACAGCCTCAGTATTTCGATGAATACACTGGCTGATGTAATACCTATCGGACCGGTTCTCTGAAAGCTTTAGGGACAATTGAAGATTATTTTGCTCGGTGTGACGCCGTTTTCGATGAAAACTTTTTGCCGGAGCGCGGCCATCCTGGCCGCTTTATTTATATTATGGCGAGCTGGAAGCCCCCGCACCCATCAACTCCACCAGCCGGGTTTGGAGCGGCGTAACTACCGCAACAGATTAAACAACGAAAGATTCTGAATGCGCACGAACGCCGCTTGCGCCGCTTGCAATCCGGTGAGTTGCAGGTTTAAACGGCTTACCGCCTCGGCATAGTCAAGATCCTGCACTGCGGAAAGATTTTTTTGGGTATCCAGCCCGAATGACTCGTTCAGACTCTTGACCGCGTCGAGCGTGTTGAGGCGCGCACCGACACTCGCGCGCGCACCTGCGACGCTCGTCAAAGCCGTGTCCAGATCAGTGATGGTATTCGGGGTGAAGGTGTTGCTTTCCAGATTCGTCGCGAAGTTAGCAATAACCGCGAACACGTCGGTGGTGCCGCCCGCCGCCGCCGGCAGCGCGCCGAAAATTCGCACACCGGCATCCGTAGCGGCAACCTGCGTCGATGGCGCGACTTCGATCAAGCGTTGACCTTGGTCGCCGTTGTACGTGAACACACCCGCGCCTGCATCGGTGTAGGGTTGGGTTTTACTTTGGTAGCCGCTGAACAAATATTCGCCGTCCGGGCCGCGCGTGTTCGCCAAGGCAAGCACGGAATTCTGCAATTGCCGCGCTTCGTACGAGATTGCCAGGCGCCCTGCGGCACCGAGCGAGCTGCTGCCCGCCTGCACCGCAAGTTCGCGCACGCGTTGCAGTTGTTCCGTCATTGAACCCAGCGTCACATCCTCCAGGCCCAGTGAAGACGAGGCTCGATCAATGTTGCGTTGGTATTGCTCGATACCTCCTAACTGTGCAGTCAGGTCCAGCGCCGCCACCGCCGCGAGCGGATCGTCCGCCGGGGTCAGAAATTTGCGCCCGCTCGCCACTTCCAATTGCGTTTTGCTCAACTTGGTTTGTTGGTTGAGCATGGTGTTCAGCGCGCTTTGCTGAATTTGATGTGTCGAGATGCGCATGATCTACCTCGTGGTTTATCGACGTATCGCACTGAGCAGCGTATCGAAAACCAGCGACGCCGCATTTATTACTTGCGCCGATGCCTGATATGCCTGCTGAAACTTAATCAAATTGGCCGCTTCTTCATCAAGGTTGACACCTGACACATTGCTCCAGACTTCTTGTGCCTGCGTTAACAGCGTTTGCTGCGTTTGACTGTCGATCTCGGCCTGATGGGTACGCGCGCCCACGTCTGAGACCATTTGCGCATAAGCACCAAGCAAACTCGCGGTCGGGCCGGACGCACCATTAATCAGTGTTGGATCAGTTTGCAATGCAGCCAGCGCCAGAGCGTTGCGATTGTCACCCAAGCCGCCGGTGTTATTGTCGATAACAAATTGATCGCCGTTGACCGGTAAGCCAGCAACGCGGACCGTATATCCACCATAACTCGCAAAGGTAAAAGTTTTACCTGCTGACTCAGTGGCCGGGTTGTAAGCCAGCGTGCCGCCGGGGCCACCGGCGACGGTGAACCCCGGGATGCCGACGCCCAGCGCGTTAGGATTAAATGTCAACGTCATTGACGCAGCCAGTGGCAGATTAGTCGTGTTGCTGACATCGCCCGGTGTGATTGTGGCCTTGCCCTGATTGGTGACCACCGCGCTGGAACGCAGCGGCCCAGCCAATGCAACCTGCGTGGTTTGCGACACTTGCAGCCCGGCGTCACGTGCCGCATTGGCGGTAAATCGCAGCAGAAAACTATCGCCGTTCACCGGTGCGGTGGTAATGGCAGCAGCGATAGAAAAACCTTCCGTCGCGGTGAGGTTGACCGCAGCGCTTGCGCTGCTACTAACGATGGCGCTGTCGGACAGACGTACCACCGTGTACACGCCGGCGTTAAAATCAATGCGGTAATCACTCGCCTGCAGCGCTCCAACGTCGGTCACGTTGCCGGTGAATGTAATATTGGTCGCGGCGTTATTGGAGCGGCTTGCGACCGCTGTTTGGCTACCCAGATCGGTGAAGAAATCTCCGCCCAAAAAGTTGTTTTGGTCCAAGCCCAAGCGATGTTGCGCATTGAAGGTTTCGGAAATACCGACCGCAACCCGCCCGAGCTGATCCATGGTGGTTTTAAGCAGGCCATCGCGAAACTCAATCACGCCACCCAGTTTGCCACCGGTGATATTGCGGGTAACGTTCGCGACATTCCCGCCACCAAAGCTGTATCCGATGTCCATAACTTCCGGATCGAACTCATTTTGCATCACGCTCAAGGTCGCGGATTGATTGGCCAACACCAGACCCTGCCCATTGCCCGCGAATACATTCAACATGCCGTTGTCTTGCGGCACCACGGTCACCGACACGCGTTCCGCAAGTTGACGAATCGCTTCGTCGCGCTGATCCAGCAAATCATTGGGGGCCTGTCCACCGGATGATCCTTCCAGGTCGTAAATCTGTTGGTTGATACGCGCAATCGACTGCGCCAGCGAGTTGACCTGCGCCACCGTGGTGCTGACCTGTGCATTGGCCGATGACTGAAGGTTGTCAAGACGATCACTGAGGTAGTGAAAACGATTGACCAGCGAATTTGACTGGCTCAACAAAACCTGACGCGCCGAGGAAGAATTGGGGTCGTTGGATGCAGTTTGCACAGCGGCGAAAAATTCTTGTAACGCGGGCGAGAGTCCTGCCTGCGGGTCGGCCACGACATTATCAATCTGTTTGGACAACTCATAATAAGCACCAAGCTGGGCTTGGCCCGACGTCGTGGTGCGCAATGTGGTCGTAAGAAACTGGTCATAGGCGCGCGCAACGGTATTGATGTTCACGCCGTTGCCGATAAATCCGGCGGAGGATTCCAGCGGCAGCCGTGTCGCAAGCTCGATGTTCTGGCGGCTGTAACCCGGCGTATTTACGTTGGCGACGTTGTGGCCGGTGGTGGCCATCGCCCGCTGATAGGCGAGCAATCCTGAAACAGCAGTACCTAATAAACTACCAGTGGCGGTCATGTGCCCCTCATCGTCGTGCAAGTGTCCAGTGATGGACTTCCCTGTATCTGGGTATCGTCCGGGGTGTCGTGATCTTTACTTTAATGAGTCAAGACCCGCGTCACAGGTGTAGATCGATCTTGGATGCGTGCGGCTGCGCAGCACCCAGCTCGTTGGTGAAGGCTTTATGCAACTTGATAGGGCCTGGCGCGGTCTGCTGATCCGCGCGACTACCCTGCGCAGCGCCAAGTTGACGCACCAGCATGTCGGCGATGCCAATGCCGCGTTGTGACAACTGCGTTGCCATCTGTTGATCGTGCATGTCGTTATAGATATCGTTTTTGTCACCGCCCATGACGTCTTCAGCCAGGGCCGAAGCACGCGAGTTTTTCAACAGCATATTGATGAACAGCGCTTCGAACTGCTTGGCCACGGCCTTGAGCGCTTCGGGAGATTTTTCGCGCGCACCGCGGCGCAAGGCACCCAAGTCCTGGGTGCTGGCGGAGCTCACTGCTTGGTCAGAAATAGTCGGCATGGTTCAGATCACGATCAGCTCGGCCTGCAATGCGCCCGACTGTTTTAACGCTTCGAGAATCGCGATCAAGTCACCCGGTGCCGCGCCGACGTTGTTCACTGCGCGTACGATTTCATCCAGGGACACGCCGGTCTCAAACAGGAACATGCGGCTGCCGCCTTCCTTGACTTGAATATCGGTCACCGTCTCAACCACCGTGGTGCCGCCCGACAGCGGTGCGGGCTGGCTGATGACCGGCCGGTTGGTGATCGTGACGGTGAGACCACCGTGCGTGACGGCGGCCGGTGTGACCTTGACATGCTTGCCGATCACGATGGTGCCAGTACGTGAATTAACAATAATGCGCGCCGGACTCTCACCCGGCTCGACCAGAATATTCTCAAGCTCGGACACAAAGCCGACGCGTTGCGCCGGTACCTGCGGTGCGTTGACGCGAATGGTGCCGCCGTCCATGGCGCTCGCCAATCCTTCGCCCAAAGTTTTGTTAATTGCACCTTCCATGCGTAGCGCCGTGGTGAAATCTGCATTACGCAAATTCAAATACACATACTCGCCGGCAAGAAACGGGTTATTCACCACCCGCTCGACTGATGCACCGCCGGGAATTCTGCCAACACTGGGCACGTTGACGGTCACCTTGGAACCATCGGTGCCCGCGACACCGAATCCACCGACCACCACATTGCCTTGCGCAACGGCGTAGACATTACCGTCGGCGCCCTTGAGCGGCGACATGATCAAGCTGCCGCCGCGCAAACTTTTGGCGTTGGCGATCGACGACACGGTGACATCAATGGTCTGACCCGGCTTGGCGAACGCAGGCAACTCCGCGCTCAGCGACACCGCCGCAATATTTTTTACCTGTGCATTCACGCCGGGCGGAATGGTGATGCCGAACTGCGCTAGCATGCTTTTCAGGCTCTGTATGGTAAATGGCGCCTGTGAAGTTTGATCGCCGGTACCGTCAAGACCGACCACCAACCCGTAGCCGATGAGCTGGTTGCTGCGCACACCGGCGACCGCAGCCAGATCTTTGATGCGCTCGGCGTGCGCTTCATTAATCAGAAGGGGGGCAGTTATCATCAATAAAAAAATAGCTACGCTGAATTTCATCTGCTGCTACTCCGTGAAATTTCTTGCCGGAAACCGGCAAGTGTTAACCTCGCGTCCCTCCCCTCCTTATTTTCAAGGAGGGGTGCCCCGCAGGGGTGGGGTGGTTGCTGTTGACGCGAAGGAATACTAACTGCAACCACCCCGTCCGCTGCGCGTCCACCCCTCCTCGAAAATGAGGAGGGGAGTTCAGCTATTTGCTTCAGATCTAAAACGCAATCCGCTTCGTATTTAAAACGGCCACCAACCACTCTGGAAGAAGCGTGCCATCCAGCCCGACTGGTTGGCATCGGCCAACGCACCCTCACCCGCATAGGTGATTTGTGCATCGGCAACTTGGGTCGAGAGCACGGTGTTATCAGGAGCCACGTCCGCAGCGCGAATCACACCCGACAACTGAATGCGTTCGCTGCCCTGATTCAAGGTCAGCAACTTTTCACCGCGCACCATCAGATTGCCGTTGGGCAATACGTTCACTACCGTGACCGAGATGCGGCCGGTCAAGCTATTGCTCTGCGTGCTGTCACCTTCGCCTGCGAAATCGCGTTTGGCGTCGGCGGTTGCAGCCAGAATCTGTTTGCCGATGTGGGTCACCGGGCCGCCAAATATCGACGGCGTCGCGATGTCCATGCTATGGTCTTTTTTGGTTTGGTGCTGGCCTTTTTGCTGGCGTTGGTTTTTTCGATCAACTCGATGGTGATGATGTCGCCGATGCGGCGCGCGCGTTGATCTGCAAATAAAGCCATTTCGTAACCGGCGCGATAAATCGCACCGTCGTTC
>JANMQQ010000046.1:0-12034 GCA_031370545.1 Gammaproteobacteria bacterium | reverse complement strand
GCTTCCGACAATTCCATACCCGGCGGGCAGCCGTCGACAATGCAACCCAAGGCGGGGCCGTGACTCTCGCCGAAGCTGGTCACCGTGAAAAGTTTACCAATCGTGTTGCCTGACATAGCGTCGCATTGTAGCGACTTCCGGCGCGAACCAAAACCTTAGGAGCTGGTTTTGTTTTACCTGGCCGGGGGTTTTGATTTCGTTGGTGTCGCCGTGCGAGTCGCCGTATTGCTGATCGGCAACCCGGGCAACTGTACTGCCGACGGAATCGTCGGCAGTTTCACCGTCCCGGTCGCGCTGGGCGGCATTGTCGGCGTCGCGGCAGTTTTGGGTTTCGTAGTAGCAGTGGTTACCGGCACGGCGGAGGTCGGTGCGATTTTTCCGGCTGCAACGGGGCTGGGTTCGGTCATTTTAACGGGAGCCCGAGTCAAGTCGGGCGCAGGTGCCGCCGACGGCGGTACCAATTTTTCGACGCGCGCGCCAGGTATTGACTCCATTGCCGGAGCAGCCTCAATCGTTGCTGCGGTCACCGCGTCATCACCAGAGAATTGCTTCGCGTTTTTCTCCTTCTCCAACATCGCATCTTCCGTTTCCTTGTTCATGACAACGATGCTGATGCGTCGATTGATCGGGCTGAGCGGATTTGATTTGTCGAACAGCGCAGTGGAAGCCAGACCCACCACGCGCGCAATTTTTTCCTCACCGACACCACCACGCACCAATTCACGGCGGCAGGCATTGGCACGCTCGGACGATAATTCCCAGTTGCTGAAATCTGCGCCGCTGGCATAGGCACGCGCGTCAGTATGTCCGGCAATGCTGATGTGGTTGGGCACCACGGCGATCATTTTGCTGATCTCACGCAATATTTGTCGCGTGTATGACTGCAAGTTGGCGCTGCCCACATCAAACATCGGGCGATTTTCCTTGTCGACAATCTGCAACCGCAAACCTTCCGGCGAAATGTCAAGCAACAACTGATCCTTGAACGGCTTCAGCGCCTGGCTTGCGTCGATGGCTTTCTTTAACTCTTCCAGCAGCGATTCGAGCCGCTTCTTGTCTTTTTCCGCTTCCATCAATTTTGAATCCTGACCGCTGCCTGACGCGGCTGCGGCGCGGCTTTCTTGCGCGACATCTTCGGTGTTGACAGCAGTGGTTTCCTGATTGGGTTTTTTCTGGCTGGTGCGCGGCGAATCCATGCCCTTGCCCATGTCGATGAGGCTGGTGCTCGATCCGCCCTTGCCCTGAATTGCGCTGGGGCTTGCGAAGTAATCCGAGATCGCTTTGCGCTCGCCTTCGGTGGTGAAACCCATCAGCCACATGAGCAGAAAAAACGCCATCATCGCCGTGACGAAATCCGCGTACGCCACTTTCCACGAGCCGCCATGATGTGCATGCGCAGCTTTTTTTATTCGCTTGATGATGATCGGTCGTTGTTCCACCGGTGAACCCTATTAGTTGGTAGAAGATCTTATGAGCCTTTTTTCTTCTTCACGTGATCTTCCAACTCGAGGAACCCCGGGCGCTCCGCAGAGAACAAAACTTTACGCCCAAACTCAACCGCAATTTGCGGGCTGTAGCCGTTCAACGTGGCGAGAAAACACACCTTGATGCACTGAAAAAATTTGGCTTCTTCGTCGACCATGTGTTTGTAGAAGGTGCCCATCGGACCGACAAAACCGTAGGCCATCAAAATGCCTAAAAACGTGCCGACTAACGCGGCCGCGACATGACCGCCGATTTCTGTGACTGGCCCGCCCAGTGAGCTCATGGTAATCACCACGCCGAGTACCGCCGCCACGATTCCGAAGCCGGGCAGGCCGTCAGACATGTTGGTCAGTGCGCTGGCGACGCGCTCGCCTTCCTGGTGATGCGTCTCAAGCTCGATGTCCATGAGCGCTTCGAGTTCGATGGGATTCATGCTGCCGCTGACCATCAGGCGCAGATAGTCGACGATGAAATCGGTCACGTGATGATCGTGCAGCAGTTTCGGGTAGGCCTGGAAGACCGGGCTTTGCGTAACATCGTCGATGTCTTTTTCCAGCGCCATGATGCCTTCCTTGCGCGCCTTGGAAAACAGGTCATACATTAACGCCAGCACATCCATGTAGGCTGATTTGTCATACTTTGGCCCCTTGAGAAACTTTGGCAAGCCGGCCAGTGTTTGTTTGATCACTGAACTGGGATTGGCGATCACAAAGGCACCCGCTGCAGACCCGCCAATAATCAATAATTCGTAGGGTTGCACGATGGCCATCAAGTGGCCGTGCGACGCGAGGTACCCAATGATGATGGAAGCAAATACCAGGGCAAAGCCGATGAGCAGTTTCATAGTTGCGTGCGCCGCAGAGGAGTAATGGACGCAAGAACTATCGGTACGCAGACGGCGCACGTTAGCCGAACAATCAAAAATTATTGTTAACTGAGGAAAATCAACTGATGTGCAAGCCGCGTTTTTTGAACGGGCGCAAGGTGGTGCCGACATTCTGCTGCACAAAGCGCGTGCGATGCGGATTTTCGCGGGCGATCTTGGCCCAGTATTCGCCCGGGTACAAACCCGCCGATTCGTAGACACTGGGTGGCGGATAAAACAACGAACTGACCTGCTCACGGAAGATCCGTCGTACTACAAAGCGCATCAAGCGCATGCGCCAACGCGGCATGGCATTGAGAGCGTTTTCAAGATTGTCATGCGCGTGCGACAAATGCCGCGAGGCGTCGACCAGATGAGTGCGCACCATTTCGTCGATGACCGGACACAGTCCCACATGATTTTTGCGCAAGCCACGAAACACGCGATTGACGATTTCTTCGCCTGCATACATCACCGTCCAGAACGCGGCGGAATCTAACGCACTGTGCCGCGCGATAAACCGGCTCAGAGGCGTAACGACGAATCCGCGCGAGCGCTGCAAACCCGAACGACGCAGCAGTTCCAGCATCATGAGCCCGTGCCCAATATGCTCACGTGCCATGTGTAGACGATAATTGGCATGGCTGAGCGGCTCGCCGGGCCGCTGCATCACGCGGCTGACGCGCTCGATAAATACTGTTTCGAAACGCTGTACGGTGACCAGCAGGTGCATAAACTCATGACGCGAAAGCATCCGACGCTGATCTTCCGGCAAGGACATGAACTCCGCCCAGCCGAACAGCGACACCGCCGATTCCGGCAACCAGAATGCACGCCGCTCCATGCGGTCCCACGGCACCCGCGCGAGAGGGTCAATATACGGCGTACTCGTCAAGCTCAAGTGCTCAACTAAACGCGATGAAGGATCGTTGGTTCCAAGCATGCGATCATCCTATCCAGAAGCATGCTGCCAAGTAAAGGCAGGCGCAGGGTTTGTTGCGTGAAATGCCAACTCGCTCCGCGACTGCGCTGCATGAACAGTAAATGAAATGCCGAATGCGGTTGCAGTACACGAGCTTCGATCCAAGCTGGGCGTTTGAACGCGGGCTTCCAGCCCGCTATCAAAAAGCGGCCAAGATGGCCGCGCTCCGACGCATTGCACCGTCGTAAATTGCGCCACCGCAGGTTCTGGTTTAAGCTCGCCGATCCTTGAAAGCGGCACATCTAAATTTGGATGTTTCTGCTGACGTTTTATGGAGAGGTGGCCGAGCGGTTGAAGGCGCACGCCTGGTAAAGTGTGTATACGGAAACGTATCGAGGGTTCGACAAAATCGCCGGGAGCGATTTTGGTCGCCGCAGGCGATCCCGCAGGGACGAGGCCCATGGATGGGCCGAGCAGCCCCCGACCGCAGGGTGGGGTGCGAACCCGGAGTTTCAAATTTTGGAGAGGTGGCCGAGCGGTTGAAGGCGCACGCCTGGAAAGTGTGTATACGGAAACGTATCGAGGGTTCGAACCCCTCCCTCTCCGCCAATTTATTAAATACACAGGTAACGCTTACCTGTGATGACTGTTAGGACTGGGAAGGTTCGAACCCTCGATTTAATTTGGCGAGTTCGACAAATTCGTCGGGAGCGAATTTGGTCAGCGGAGCTGACCCCGAAGGGGCGAAGCGCAGGATGCGCGAAGCAGCCCCTCCCTCTCCGCCAATTTTTTTAGTACGAGTTTTTATATATCAGTCCCGTTTTATGGTGGCTTGCTTTGGTCCCCTCGCGACGGTATGCCGTGAACCCCGTCAGGCCCGGAAGGGAGCAGCGGTAACGGTGGACCCGGGCGCCGGGGTGTGGCTGGGGCAAGTCACCGCCCATTCGATCACACTCACGCATGAGGTTGGTATTTCGCGATGAGCTATCAAGTCCTGGCACGCAAGTGGCGCCCGCGCAATTTTGCCGAGCTGGTGGGGCAGGAACATGTACTGCGCGCCCTCATCAATGCGCTCGACAATAATCGTCTGCATCATGCGTTTTTGTTCACCGGTACGCGCGGCGTGGGCAAGACCACGATCGCGCGCATCCTGGCTAAATCACTGAACTGCGAAATCGGCGTCACGTCTAAACCGTGTGGAACGTGCAGCGCCTGCCGTGAAATCGACGAAGGCCGCTTCGTCGATTTAATCGAAGTCGACGCCGCCTCGCGCACTAAGGTCGAAGACACGCGCGAATTGCTGGAAAACGTGCAATACGCGCCGTCACGCGGCCGGTATAAGGTCTATCTGATCGACGAAGTGCACATGCTGTCGACGCACAGTTTTAACGCACTGCTTAAAACGTTGGAAGAACCCCCCTCGCACGTAAAATTTTTATTGGCAACAACTGACCCGCAACGTTTGCCAGTGACGATTTTGTCGCGCTGTTTGCAGTTTAGTTTGAAACGCCTGCCGCAAACGTCGATTCAAACTTACCTCGATGCGTTGTTACAGCGCGAGGCCATTGCGTTCGAGCCCGAAGCGGTACATTTTATTGCGCGCTCGGCCGATGGCAGCATGCGCGATGCGCTGAGCCTGCTGGATCAAGCCATCGCTTATTGCGGCGGCAAACTCAGCGTCGTCGACGTGCGCGCGATGCTGGGCAGCATTGATCACGCCGAGGTATTTACGTTGCTGGATGCCCTCGCGCAACGCGATGCGGGGCTGTTGTTCGCACGGGTGCGCGCCATGCAGGAACACGCACCCGACGCGGCGAGCGTGCTCAACGAAATTAATTCCACGCTGCATCACATCGCGTTAGCACAACACGTACCGGACGCACTTGACGACGCGCGCGGCGACCGCGCGCAAATCCTGCAATATGCGCAAACCTTCAGCGCCGAAGACGTGCAGTTGTTTTACCAGATCGGCGTGATCGGCCGCCGTGATCTGCACCTGGCACCCGATCCGCAAAGCGGCTTTGAGATGACGCTGTTGCGCATGCTGGCGTTTCAGCCGCAGGACGAAACTAGTCGCCCATCGCCCGCACCCAGCATCGGCGCGCCAGCACCCCGCGCGACACCATCGGCGACCCTGACAAGCGTTCCGCCACCCAGCCCGACGCTGCCCAGCCCCCCGGCGGCCGAACCCCACTGGAACCGCATGGTGCCCGAACTTGACATTACCGGACTGACCAGGCAACTGGCCGCCAATTGCATTCTCAAAACGCGCACAACCGATACTCTCACGCTGGAAATACCGGTCGCGCACAGCAAGCTGCTCACCGACAACACCCGCGAACGTTTGCAACAAGCCCTGCAAACTTACTTAAAGCAGTCGGTGCGCGTGCAGATCGACATTGGTCGCGAGCCACAAGCCGAATCCCCCGCGCAGTCGCAGGAACGTCAGCGCCAGGAACGCCAAACCACGGCGCAACAGTCGGTCGCCAAAGATGCGCGCGTGCAGAGCTTGCTGGATACTTTCAACGCGAAGATTGACACCGACTCCGTGCAGCCGTTGGACTAACTCCGTTATAATCCAACGTCTCGCGTCCACACCAACGAGGTTTTTATGATGAAAGGCGGCTTAGGCAATTTGATGAAACAGGCACAGCAGATGCAATCGAATCTGCAAAAGGTACAAGAGGAATTACTCACCATCGAAGTCACCGGCCAGGCGGGCGGCAACATGGTCAGTGTAGTGATGACCGGCAAGCATGACATTAAGCGCGTCACCATCGACCCGGCCCTGCTCAAAGACGACAAAGAAATGCTCGAAGATCTCATTGCGGCGGCGGTCAACGACGCGGTACGGCAAGTAGAAAAAGTCACGCAGGAAAAATATCAAACCGTTACCGGCGGCGCGGGCCTGCCCGGCGGAATGAAACTGCCGTTTTCGTTCTGATGAATTCCAGCAATCTCATTGAAAGCGTGATCGACGCGTTGCGTTGCCTGCCCGGCGTCGGCCCGAAATCCGCGCGTCGCATCGCGTTCCACCTGCTGGAACGCGACCGCGACGGCGCACGTAAACTGGCGCAAGCCCTGATTGGCGCAATAGATGGGGTCGGACGTTGTCAAGACTGCCGTACCTTGAGTGAATCACCGATTTGCACGTTGTGCGCGAACCCGCAGCGCAATCGGCAACTGCTGTGCGTGGTCGAAACGCCGGTGGACGCGCAAGCAATTGAACGCTCGACTGCGTATCGTGGTTTGTACTTCGTGCTGATGGGTCGATTGTCACCGCTGGACGGTATTGGCCCGGCTGAGATTGGTCTGGATCAACTGGAAACCCGCCTTGATTCCGCGCCGCCGATTCAGGAAGTCATTCTGGCCACCAACCCAACGGTGGAAGGCGAAACCACCGCGCACTTCATCAGCGAGCTGGTGCGCAAGCGCAATATCAAAGTCACGCGCATCGCACACGGTGTGCCGCTGGGTGGCGAGCTGGAATATGTCGATAGCTCGACTTTGTCGCATGCTTTTAGTGGCCGTCACGAAATCTAATCTCACTTCTCTCGTTGCAAGCCAGGCTGCCAGACGACGCTTGGTAGCCTGACGCACGCTTATATTTAGAAACGCAATACGTCGCACGCTGCATAGTAGTTTGCATTTTCAATCTAAAGTTCTGCGTCGCATTGCCGTAACTCAAGCCCAGTTATTCAGTGTTAATTTGGCCACCGATTTCACTGTGTCGCCCGCTGAATTAACCCCGGCTTTGAGGCACGCGCAACACGTATGTCTGACCACCCACCCCAAGACCGCGAAGCGCAAACCAGCCTCGCCGTCCGTTATGCACCGCTGGTCAAACGCATCGCCTATCACTTGATGGCGCGAATGCCGCCGATGGTGCTGGTCGACGATTTGATTCAGGCTGGCATGCTCGGATTGCTCGATGCCGGTCGCAATTACGACCCGACCCAAGGTGCCAGTTTTGAAACTTATGCAGGGATTCGCATTCGCGGCTCAATGCTGGATGAGTTAAGACGTAATGATTGGGCGCCTAAATCCGTGCATCGCAAAGTACGCGATGTTACCGAGGCGATCCGCAAAGTCGAAAACGCGATGGGCCGCGACGCGCGCGATCAGGAAGTCATGAAAGAACTCGGCATGGGCGCAGACGAATATTACAAGCTGCTGCAGGAAGCGGCGGTATTCCGCATGACTAATCTGGAAGACGTCGGTATTGACGACGAAGCCATCCACCAAGGACTCGGCGAACCACAGTCCACGCCGCTAACGGAATTGCAGGACGACGATTTCCGCAATGGCCTGGCGCGCGCCATCGCGGCGCTACCCGAACGTGAGCGCCTGATCGTGACTTTATACTACGACAACGAGCTCAACCTGCGCGAGATCGGCACCGTGCTTGGCGTGAGCGAATCACGCACCAGCCAATTATTGAGTCAGGCGCTGCTGCGACTGCGCGCGCGCATGAAGACTTGGCTGACCTAACGACTTCGTCACAGATTGCATTGGAACCGTCGATACGATTGACCAATACCCTTCGTGAGTACTATTCAACATGGTCAATCGACCTTAAACATGTTTATGATTGAGCAGCGAACCAAACAGGAAGGAATCTCGCGGTGAACATGGTCTGCGCACCCAAGCATTACTATAATCAGACGCCGTTGTACGAAATGAACTACAGCAAACTGCTGCGTTTGTTTCGCACCGTACCCGGCGTGTGTCATCGCATTCAACACCCCACCGGCCTGAGCTTTGAGATCGCACTGCAAGAAGATCATCGCTACACCAGCGTGGTGGAAATCATCGTGGCACTGGCCAACCGCAGCACGCTGACTTTAAATTTAACTATGACGGTGCGGATGTATCACGATGCCAAAGTGGCCGAAGTCATGAACTGTGCGGGCCACGGAACCTTCGAGCCGGAATACAGTTATCCGAACAAAAATATGCTGCAACGCGATGAAAAGCGCCAGGTCAATCAACTGCTCGGAGAATGGTTGGATTTCTTCGCGCGCCGCTCGGAAACTACGCTGGCTGAGCCTCAAGACGCGGCGTAAATTATTATTTGCTGTCCACGCCAGCGCATCCCAGCGGTAATGTCGCGCGGCACGAATGGCCTCAACAGCACGGTGCCAGATCGTTACCAACCATGAATACCAAAACATCCAAATTCACCGTCGCCGCCGGGTTCGCAGCCTTGATCTCTATCATGGTGCTGGTGACGCTGGCGGGCTTTTTACGCTTTGCGTCAATTCATAGCGATCTCAACAATGTGACGGTGCAACACTTCACCAAGACCAGCTTGCTGAACGTCATGCACATCGCGGTGCGTGAGCGCGCAATCAGTTTGATCCTGATGGTCAACATCAAAGACCGTTTTGAGCAGGATGCGGAAATGTTGCGCTATCACCAGCTGGGAACAGACTTCGCAGATGCGCGCATCGCATTGCTCGGCCTGCCGCTAACCGACGCCGAACGGGCGCTGCTGAACAAGCAAAGTCATCTGACACTCGAAGTTCGTCCGTTGCATGAACATTTAATTGAACTGTCAACCAGCGGAAATTTCATTGGCGCGCATAGTTTTCTCGCCCAGCAAGTTATTCCAAAACAAAACGAAATCATTGATGTGGTCAAAGAAATCCGCAAGCTCGATGACATCGAATACCAGCGGCTGGTCAAAACCGACAACGAAGATTATCGCCTGGCTTATGTGTTGTTCATGGCGCTGTTGAGCCTGAGCACCGTCGGCTTTGGTGCGGTCATCACCCTGCTGGTCGTACGCAAAATCGACGCAACTGAAACAGCGTTGTACAAGGAAAAAGAACGCTACTCACTGGCGGTGCGCGGCGCGAACGACGGACTCTGGGACTGGGACACCGTCAGCAACGATGTCTACTTCTCGCCCCGCTGGAAAGACATGTTAGGTTTTGAAGACCATGAGATTGAAAATCACTTTGATGAATGGGTTAAACGGCTACACCCCGACGATGCAGAAAAAACCCTCGCCGATCTCAAGGCCCACCTCAACGGCTTGTCGTATTATTTTGAAAGCGAACATCGCCTGTTGCACAAAGATGGCAAATATCGCTGGTTCCTCATGCGTGGGCTGGCCCTGCGTGATGAGCACGGCAAGGCGTATCGCATGGCCGGATCGAACACCGAAATCAGCGAACGCAAAGCCTACGAAAAACATCTGCATCAAAACGAGACACGCATGCGCATGGTGCTGGATCACATTGTGGATGCCATCATCACCACCAGTGACACCGGCGTGGTCGAGTCAGTGAATTCGGCAGCGGAAGAAATGTTTGGCTTAGGCTCCAAGCACATGATTGGAAATCTGTTCAGCAATCTGCTGGCGGATCCGTATCGGCAGCAATATGACCGCTACTTTACCGACTACGCGCACGGCAGTGCAGCCGCCGCTTTGGGAGTAAATCCGCAAATACGTGGCCAACGCGCGAACGACGGTTCTTTTCCGCTCACCTGTACTCTGACCGAGATGCAGTTCGGCAACGAACGTAAACTCATTGTCATTGCGCACGACGCGTCGTCGCAGCAAGATCAAAACAAACGTAGCGCGTAGCGGAAACGGTAGTTTGTACTGAAATCCGAACCCGAGGTTCAATCGGTCGCAACCTGGCACCAAACTCTGACAACAACCATGACCCAGCATGACGACAGCGTTAATGCGCGCCTCGACCAACTTTATGCCGATTATCAACGGCAACTTCCTGAGCGCATCGATTGCATCGCGCAACAATTTGCGGAGTATTGCGCGCAACCCATCCCACCTGCCGCATTACAAAATCTGCATTACGCATTGCACAAGCTGGCAGGATCCGGTGCGACATTCGGGCATACCGAGATGGGTAAAGTGGCGCGTCGTTGGGAACATCTGGCCAGCGTATTGCTTAATACCAGCGTGCCGCCTATGGCTTCACAATGGGAGGAAATGCACGCACTGCTTTCTGAATTGTCACGAGCTGCAACCTTGCGGGATGAATCCTAGACCCAGTTAACACCGGTTATGCGCAGTCATTCCGCGAATTCAACGTTTCCCCTATAAAATCCCTATAAAGTTTCAAATCCCCCCGACGATATCAGTAGTAACAATCGCACATTTAACCCTTGGCCCATTTTCACGCAGGTTGGGTAACCCTATGAACGCAACAGCATCCACTCGCATTTCTTACCTGTTTGCCAGCGCCATTCTGGTGTGCTCAACCTCGTACGCGTTCCAGGACGACTATGTCTGGCAAGAGCGCTTCAAAAAGCAGAGCGCGCTGGCCGAACAAGGCAACGCCGATGCGCAATATGATGTGGGCGAAATGTATGATAAAGGCAGCGGTGTCGCAATTGATGCCAAAAAAGCGTTCGTGTGGCTCGAAAAATCCGCCGCCCAGGGTCATGTCAAAGCACAATTCAAAGTCGCCTATATGTATTACAAGGGGCAAGGCGTCGACGGTAATGTCAACAAGGCGTACCAACTCATGGAGAAGCCGGCCAACGACGGCAACGTGCGCGCGCAGTATTATCTCGCGCAGATGCTGGCTAACGGCGACGGCGTAAAGCCCGACCCGGACGAAGCGTTTACCTGGTATAGCCGTTCTTCATTGGGCGGTTATAAGCCCGCCGACGAAGCACTCGGCGAATTAAAGCGCGCCATGGCGGAAAAATCCCGCAAAGACGACGAGCGCATTCGCAAAGAAGAGGAGAGTTCGACAAAAAGTCTAGCCAAGGCGCCTAAGCCCACGGGCAAGACCCAATCCGCCAAAGCTGAAACCCCGATGAAAACTGAAACGCCTGCCGCGCTGTCCTCAGCGCCTGCTGCCGCGCAACTGGCCAGCATTGAAGGCATGCAACCGGCCATGCAAACACAGCCGTCGACTGCCGGTATGCTGTTAAACGGCACCTGGATGTCATTATCTAAAACACCGGCTGAGTATCTGCCGTCAAAAATTACCGCCTGCCACAAAACCAGCGATGCGATCATCGAATGCCTGTCGGAAGAACTGCAACGCAACGTCGCGGGCACTGAAATCGTTTACCAAACCAAGGCCATCGTTTACGCGATGAAGAAAGATGGCGACTTCAAAATTGCCTACCGCAACAACGTCACCAAAATTCTCAGCGCCAAAGAAGGTGGCGAGGAACAACCCAGCGGGACCGGCGACACGGCAGGTATCAAACTCGGCTGGCAGGAAACCGAACATCGCATGGAATGCAAAGTTGACCCGGAACAAAACGTCAACTGCGTGAAAAACAAAACTCAGAAAATAACGCTGAAAAACCAGACCATGCTGTAAGGCAAACCGGTCCATCGGATGAGCGCAGCTTATCCTTCACGCTCACCGGAAAAGGCCGCGAAAGCGGCCTTTTCCGCGAGTGCGGCGCATATGGACTTTATGCACAGCCGCGCCACGCGCGAGCGCGTACGGCGGCAGAAACGGTTTGGGCGCGCGGCGGCCTTGCGAGTGGATTGTAAAATATTTAGGGCTGATGAACTCGTTACTGTCATTCCCGCGCATGCGGGAATCTAGCTGCGGATGCGAAGCGTTAGGCCTTTCAGAAAATTTCTCAGAAATTGATCGCCGCACTGACGATAATTTTTGTGGCCTTCCTTGCGTAGCAGCGCACTCAGTTCAGGTTTGGAAATTTTAAAACCCGCCGCATCCATAATCGAATTCAGATCGTCTTCTTTAAGCTCGAAAGCAACGCGCAGTTTTTTCAATACCTGATTGTTGCTGAGC